>JAMASZ010000291.1 GCA_023301585.1 Alphaproteobacteria bacterium
GAGTAATTAACGGTCTGTGTTTGACGGCGCATATAGACTTTCCACGCATCAGAGCCACTTTCACGTCCGCCACCAGTTTCCTTTTCACCGCCAAACGCGCCACCAATTTCGGCGCCACTTGGGCCAATATTAACATTGGCAATACCGCAATCACTACCCGTCGCAGATAAGAACTGTTCCGCCTCTCTCATATCCATCGTAAAGATACAAGATGACAACCCTTGCGGCACATCATTGTTCATCGCAATCGCTTCGTTAAGATCACCTGAATAGCTCATCACATAAAGGATTGGCGCAAATGTTTCATGCTTAACAACATCACTCTGCTCTGGCATATCCACAAGCGCAGGTGTCATATAATAGCCGCCCTCTAGTCCTGTCAATTCAACACGCTCTCCACCTGTTAAAACTGTTCCCCCTTGCGCCTTCGCATTATCCAGAGCCTTGGTCATTCCATTGTAAGAATCTTCATCAATCAACGGACCAATCAATGTTTTGCTATCCAATGGGTTTCCAACCGCCAAAGTCTCATAAGCCTTTTGAACTGCGGAAACTAATTTATCTTTAATACTCGCATCAACAATCAAACGACGAAGCGTCGTACATCTTTGACCAGCTGTTCCAACAGCGCTAAATACAATCGCGCGCACCGCCATATCCATATCCGCAGAGCTACTCACAACCATAGCGTTATTACCACCAAGCTCTAACAGTGAGCGACCAAGGCGCGACGCCACACGTTCAGCGACCGCGCACCCCATACGCGTGCTTCCTGTCGCGCTCACTAATGCTACGCGTTTATCATCTACTAACGCTTGCCCAACATCTGCTTCACCAATTAATACTTGAAGTAAATTATCAGGGCATTCATTGCCCGCCTTCTTAAAACGCGTCACTGCACGTTCAAAAATTTTCTCACATGCCAACGCTGTTAAAGGTGTTTTTTCTGAAGGCTTCCAAACAACGGTATCACCACAAACAAGTGCAAGCGCTGTATTCCAAGACCATACAGCCACAGGGAAATTAAATGCTGTAATAACACCAACAACACCAAGCGGTTGCCATGCTTCACGCATATGATGCCCTGGGCGTTCCGACGCAATTGTTAAGCCATATAGTTGACGTGACAAACCAACAGCGAAGTCACAAATATCAATCATTTCTTGAACTTCACCTTGTCCTTCAGAAACAATCTTTCCACATTCTAGCGTTACTAACGCGCCCAAATCTTCTTTTGAGGCACGAAGCTCTTCCCCAAGTAGCCTAACTAATTCGCCGCGCGCCGGTGCAGGCATTGCGCGCCATTTAATAAAGTCAGCTTGTGCTTTATCAACCATGCCAGATACATCAGAAACTTTGTGACAATCTACTGCACCAATTACCTCACCATCAATCGGGGAGTGAATAACTAACGCGCCCTTATCGGCAATGTTCAAATCATTCTTTTTCAGGATATCTTTTGCATTCGTCATAGAGTTTCTCCTTTATAAATTTTATTTATCAGCTTGGTCTGTTTTACTTACGCGCAACCGTGTCGTCCGCAACTCACCTTTTTCTTCTAATAATGGATACGCAACCGTACACATATACGTATTGATACGACGGTAATCACGGATAATATCAACGTGCAATGAACTTGTTGCAATCGTCTCTGGCAAGCCCTCACCTAAACGCTCAATATGTTTTGCCATACCAGTGATTTCAGCTTCGCGGATATCTTGCTTATCTTGCAATAACTTACGCGCCATAACAGTATCACCAGACACAAAAATAGATTGTGCCAACTGAACACTCTCTACCACAAGGCGGTGAATTTCTTCAATTTCAATCATACCTTGTTCAGAAAACTCGCTATCGCTTTTGATTTTCTTTAACGCAAGTGGCATAAGGTTTTTATCAATCACGTCACCGGCATGCTCGAGGTTGGTTGAGAACGTCAAAATTTGAACGTAACGTTGAGCTTCTGCCGGATCCATAAATTCTTGTGACAAACGCGCCATATACGTTTTAATCTGGCTATAAATTTGGTCAATCACATCATCTTGTTCTCGCACTCTTTCAAGAAGCCCCATGTCATTAGTTTTAAACACAGTGATTGTATCTTCCAACATACGCTGAACCATATCTGCCATACGCAATGTCTCACGCGTTGCTGCTGCCAAAGCGATTGAAGGTGTATCAATATCTTTTAAATCTAAATATCGCGCACTACCTGGTACATCTCGTTCAACAGTATCTGGAATAAGTTTAATGCATAACTCGTTTATCATCCCTGTGAACGGCAAAAAGCAAATCGCTAAGATGATATTAAATGCCATATGGAAGTTAACAATTTGATGCTCCATGTCATCATCTATCATTTCCAAATATGGCTGAAACATAGGAAGTAAGAAAAAGAACACAGCCACCCCTGTCGTTCTAATCATCAAATTACCAATGGGTATACGGCGTGCCTCTGGGTGGTCTTTTAGCGTTGCTAGAATTGGTGGAATTGTCCCACCAATATTTGCGCCTAACACCATGTACAAGCCCAACATTAACGGCAATACGCCCGCCGCCACAAAAGACATTAATAATAAAATAATCGCTAGTGATGAATGCGATAACCAAGTAAGCAAAGCAACAATCGCAATCGCAAAGATATAATCAGCTTGTAGAATGCTTAAAATAACTGGAAGCGCTTCCGATTGCTTTAACGGCTCAGCGGCTGACTTAATCATCACCAGCGCTATTAACATCAACGCCAAACCAATAAACACACGCCCAACATTTTTAATACGACCCGAGCGTTTATTACTAAAGGCTATATATCCAACCACCATAAAAACAGGTACCAGCAAAGATAAATCGAGCCAAAATATTTGCGCGATAATTGTTGTTCCAACATCTGCGCCCAACACCATAGCCAAACCAGCACCTGATTTAATCATTCCCTGCCCAGCAAAGGCCGCGACAATTAAAACCGTTGCCGTGGAACTTTGAAGCAATGCCGTAATCGCCATACCTGAGAAAAAGGATTTAACACGGTTATTCGTACTCGCCTCTAAAGTTCTTCGTAACTGCGCCCCAAATCCGCGCGTAATGCCCAAACGTAAAAGCTTCACCCCCCATAACAAAAGGCAAACCCCAGCAATAATATTTAAAAGAACAAACGACGGTGAAATAGTTTTCGGCTCCTACCCTATCCAAAAGAACGGTTTTTAAGAATCATACCTGTAATCTTAAAACCCTGCATCAGGTTGGGCAAGGTACTCTTCTTCTTCAGGGCTGTTATCACGACCTAAAATTTTGTTTCTATGGGGAAAGCGACCATATTTCTCAATAACCTTTAAATGACGCACCGCGTAATCATATCCAAGCGGATCTTCATCTTTCATTGTCTCAAACAATTCAACAGAACGGTGCTGGTCATTAATTTTTTCGCTATGTTCAAACGGTAAATAAACAAAGCGACGCCTTTGCGTGCTTAAAACCTTATCCAACCCTTTAGAAATTGCATATTTAGACGCCACTAAGGCTTTATCATCTGTCGCAAATGCTTTCGGCGTTCCGCGGAACATGTTTCTTGGCATTTGGTCTAGCAGAATACAATATGCCAGCGTCCCATCAGCGCTATTCTTCCAATCCATAAACTGTCCAGAAGCCGCCATATCATATGGCTCTGTGAAGCTCTCCACGATAGACGCGTCAAAGTCTTCATTTACCTGAAACCATTGCTGAGGCTGGGTTTCTTCAAACCAAAATTTAATAATGTCTTTTTGAAAATCTTTCATAGCCACGATTCTAGCGTATTTACAGATTCTGACAAGGGGGATTAATTAGGCCCAAGCCACCCTTCAGGTTTAGCTTTAGTCATCTGCCCCTCTTCATTCAATTCATCTTCGGAAGGCTCCCTTTGCGGATTAATGACTGAAATAGGGGTAATGATTGATGAGCTTGAATACACTCCTGACACACCAGATGTACCAATAGTGATATTCCCTAGAGCAAATTGCTCTCCAATATAACGACAAGAATCACCATAAACACTGTTTAACTGCTCCCACAGAGCATTATAAAACGCCTTTTGTGCGGACAAACTACTCGCCAAACTATCCGCGACAGCTTCCTGCCCGACAAGGCTTTGTACACCGCCGCCACTTTCTGAACGGGATAGTATATTAAAAAAGCCTGAACTCATTTCAATGACAAGCTTACGGTCCCGATCAGCTCTTACATCATCAAGTTGAATTGGTTGGTTTCCCTTGGCTTTATTGATTAAATCATCTGCTTTTTGTGCTTCTGCTTCAATTTGCGGCTTAAACACTTCTAAAAATGGTAAAACAGCAATTGACCTCTCTGTCATATCCAAAGGGTCTTCTACGATAATCCCATTTACTGTCTCTAATGGTTTATCTTCTATAGGGGACAAATTAAACACTATTACAGCGCTCTCAAGGCTCGATCCTTGATTAGAGACAGCTAAACTAAAAGCCCCCATATACTTAGAAACAACAGAAGGACATATTTCCTCAGGTAACTCTTCTTCATGTGGAATGGTAACGCGAAAGGCAGACGTTGCTTGCGCTATTTCCCCTTCTGGATAATCCCTCAGAAGCTGTGCATTTTCTTCGTCTGTAATACCTGTTCTGGCGTAGGAAACTTTTCTTACTTTTGAGGCACCATAATTGTTACTTACTATACTTAACATCCATAAAAATTGAATTATAATTACTATAGAGTCAATAGATTTTATGGGAATCAATAACTTTATAAAAAAAACCTCCCACTTAGGGAGGTTTTTAAATTCTTCTAAGTAACGATTAAGCTATTAGTTAATGCTTTACGTTCTTCCAAATCTTCTTCTTAACGCGGTACATAATGACAGCGAACACAAATAAGAATAGAAGTACCTTAATACCAGTTTGCTTACGCACTTCCATTTCAGGCTCTGCAGCCCACGTTAGAAAATGCGACACATCCTGTGAATACTGGCTAGTCGTCGTTGGGCTACCATCTTCATATGCTACAACATCATCAGATAACGGCGCCGCCATCGCGATTTTGTGCCCCGGCATGTATTTATTCCAATACTGACCATCACCCAGCTCTTCACCTTCTGGTGCATGATCTTCATAACCAGTTAAAAGAGCATAAATATAATCAGCACCACCAACACGTGCTTTTGTGATTAATGACAAATCTGGTGGTAACGCACCATTATTCGCGTATTTCGCAGCATTGTCATTTTCAAACGGTGATTTAAACTTATCGCTAGGCTTTGCAGCGCGTTCAAACATTTCACCTTCGCCATCAGGACCATCCATCACAGTGTATTGCGCCGCAATCGCTTTAACTTCTTCAGGCGAGTATCCCAACGCACTCAAGTTACGGTAAGAAAGATGCTTCATCGCGTGACATGCTGAACAAACTTGGCTGTATACCTGAAAACCACGTTGCAACGCCCCGCGGTCATACTCACCAAAGGGACCTTCAAAACTCCAGTTTTTATTAGGAAGTTTTTTATCTCCACCGCCAGCCGCATGAGCAACAGGCGCAACAAACAAAACCGCCACAAATAGAAGTGTTTTAATCATTATTTCGTACCCTTATTCTTAGCCAATACAGCTTCGTTAATAGATTTTGGTAACTCTAACACTGGCTCACGTTTATTAAGGAACGGAAGCACAACCAAGAAGAACGCAAAGTAATAAGCTGTCGATAATTGTGACAATGGAACCCAGAAACCTTCAGCTGGCTTACCACCACAAATACCTAATAAAAATGCATTTGCTGTGAAAATAAGAAGAGCCATTTTAAACCAAGGACGGAAACGCGCGCTACGTACTGGGTGTTTATCAATAAACGGAAGTACAAATAATAATGCAATCGAGCCAAACATCATCAACACGCCGCCTAATTTGGCAGGGATAATAATAAAGTTAAAGTCATTGATAAAGTAATTCGCCAAAATCATTAGTCCAACTAATGCCATGCCTAACGCCATAAATTTAGCCAATGCAGGTGCAGAGAATTTCAGGAAATTCACAGCTGTTTTTTCTAACATCTTAAAGATTGGCTCAACCAATTTGTAAGGAGTGAAGAATAACGCACCCCCCGCAGCAACTAGTCCTGCACCAATAAGAAGTAAATCAACATCAAATGTAATCGCACGCAAAATCGCGTAGAACGGTAAGAAATACCATTCAGGCACAATATGAGCTGGTGTAACCAGCGGGTTCGCAGGAATGTAGTTATCAGGGTGTCCTAAACTATTAGGTGCGAAAAACGCATACCCTAAGTAAACAATTAAAAAGACCAAAATACCGAAGCTATCCTTCATTGTGTAATAAGGATGGAACGGCAATGTATCTTGCTTACCCTTTGGCTCAACGCCTAACGGGTTATTTGACCCAGTCACGTGTAACGCCCAAACATGTAAGAACACAACAGCACAAATAACAAATGGTAATAAGTAATGAAGCGCGAAGAAACGGTTTAGCGTTGGATTATCAACTGAGAAGCCGCCCCAAAGCAATGTCACAATGCTGTCACCAACAAGCGGTATAGCAGAGAAAAGGTTTGTGATAACAGTAGCACCCCAGAAGCTCATTTGCCCCCAAGGAAGCACATAGCCCATAAACGCCGTCGCCATCATCAGAAGGAAGATAACAACACCCATCATCCATAGTAATTCACGAGGCTGTTTATATGAGCCGTAATACATTCCACGGAACATGTGGAAGTAAACCGCAATAAAGAAGAAGCTGGCACCATTGGCATGCAAATAACGAAGCAACCAACCATGTTTAACATCACGCATAATACGCTCAACACTATCAAACGCAGCATCTGCGCTTGGTGTGTAATGCATCGCTAAAGTGATACCTGTGATGATCATTGTCATCAACATCACCATTGCAATGGCACCGAAGTTCCAGAAATAGTTGAAGTTTTTAGGCGTCGGAAAAACACCATACTCTTTTTGTAATAATGTGAATATCGGAAGGCGGGAATCTACCCACTCCATCACAGGATTATCTAATTTATCTCTTTTACCGCCAGCCATAACTACTCTGCCTTATCCAATTTTCACTAAAGTATCACTTACAAATTTATAATCAGGAACATCTAAGTTCGTCGGTGCAGGACCTTTTCTGATACGACCAGATGAATCATAATGTGACCCATGACATGGGCAAAACCACCCGTCATAATCCCCTTTAACATCTGTGTTTTTCTGTCCTAATGGTACACAACCAAGGTGCGTACAAATGCCAACCATCACAAGCCATTTTTCATGACCTTCATGAACACGGCTTGCATCGGTTTGAGGGTCACGTAAATCTGCTAATTTAACAGCTTTCGCTTCTTCAATTTCTTTTGCCGTACGGTGACGAATGAAGACTGGCTTACCGCGCCACATCACTGTGATTGACTGCCCTTCTTCGATAGGCGTTAAATCAACCTCAATAGATGATAGCGCAAGCGTATCTGCTGCAGGGTTCATTTGGTCGATAAACGGCCAAGCCACCGAGCCTGCGCCCACTGCGCCAAATGCTGCTGCAGTTAAATAAAGGAAATCGCGGCGGGTTTCGCCGTCTTTGTTATCTTTGGTAGAAGAACTCATAATGTCAAAATCTTCATTTGTTATTAAATTTAAGGTCAAATATCTTTATAAAGAAATCTAACACACCGAAATACCATCATCTAGTATGAAAAAACAAGATAAGATTTGTAGATTTTCAGACAAAAAATGATATTGTGCGCTTTATGACCTTACACATTGCCCTGTATCAGCCAGATATCCCCCAAAACGTAGGCGCTGCCATGCGCTTGTGCACCTGTTTGGGCATCCCCTTAGACGTTATAGAGCCATGTGGATTTCCTTGGGATACAAAGAAAATTCAAAAATCTGGTATGGATTATGTCTCCCAAGTAACGTTAAACAGGCATGATTCGTGGGAAGCCTTCCACAAAGCATACACTGATAGGCGCTTTGTCCTCATGAGCACCAAAGCTTCCAAAGACTATTTAGACTTTGAATTCAGCGATAATGACATTTTAATCGCGGGGCGCGAAAGCGCAGGTGTGCCCGAAAGCGTCCATCAGAGCATAGAAGACCGTGTTCTTATTAATATGCAGGGTGAAGCTCGTTCGCTAAACGTCATTAACGCCACGTCTATCATCACGGGCGAAGCACTCAGACAAATTGGGTTAGGCTAATGGATATAGAAGATAAAAAGAAAGTTTCCGCCGACTGGTTCAAAGATTTACGTGACCAAATCTGTACAGAATTTGAAAAAATTGAAGATGAACTAACCGACGGTGACAAAGCCGACCTCCCTGCTGGACGTTTTGAACGCACCCCTTGGGACAGACCTAAGACTGATAAACCAAATGACTCTGGCTCTATTTTAAATGGTGGTGGAGAAATGTCCTTAATGCGCGGACGCGTCTTCGAAAAAGTTGGTGTAAACATCTCAACCGTTCACGGTACTTTTTCTCCCGAATTTGCTCAAAAAATACCTGGCGCAGACGACGCTGATGGTGCCTTCTGGGCAGCTGGCATATCACTCGTTGCTCACATGCAATCCCCGCTAGTCCCTGCAGTTCACATGAATACCCGCATGATTTCAACGTCAAAAAGCTGGTTTGGCGGTGGCGCAGATTTAACGCCAATGTTTCCAAACGAAACGGACAGCGCCCTCTTCCACAACGCTTTCGAGAAATGTTGTAACGCCCACGACGTTGCTGATTACAAAGAATACAAGGAATGGTGCGACCGTTACTTCTTTCTCCCGCACCGCAACGAAGCGCGCGGTATAGGCGGTATATTCTATGACTACTTAGAATCTGAGGAAGAAAAAGGTGGCTGGGACGCTGACTTTGCGTTCACCCAAGACGTCGGAAAAACCCTTGGCACTATCTATCCTGAAATCGTCAGGCGCTCCATGAATGAACCTTGGACAGCTGAACAACGCGAAGCCCAGCTCATCAAACGCGGTCGCTACGTCGAATACAACCTACTCTATGACCGTGGCACCACCTTCGGTCTAAAGACAGGCGGAAACACCGAAGCCATCCTCATGTCCCTCCCCCCAGAAGTTAAATGGTAATAACTTCAAAAAAATACAATTTATTTTCATAATTATATTGCCATTAAAAGAAGAATCGAGTAAAAAACCCGTAATGTAAAGTCAATCTATCCAAAAGGAGAATATCATGGGTAACAAATCTTTATCATTCGGTAGTAAACCAGCTGCACAACAGCACGCTTCAGAAAACACCCCACCAGTGGGTAAACAATGGACCGTCGTTGTTGCAACACCAGGAAACGGAAAGCCTCAGTCTATTAGTTTGATGCCATCCACTCCTAGTCAAGGTACTTACCGTAACCGCGATTTAGACTTTTAAAATAACATTCGTTATTTTGTTCGTAAAATGAAACTTCCCGATCAGGGAACTAAAACCGATTAATCCTCTAAAATCTCTTCTAACCATTCTTCCTGACGACGCGCTAGTTCCTGCCCCAATGCTGGACCGGTTTCAAACCCTTGTGCTAATAAACTCTCACCTGTAATTGGGCATTCTGGTGCTTGCCAATTTTTAGCAAATTCAATCATGCTTTTTTGCGCTTCAACTTGACCACACGCAACATTTAACAAATACCCCTGCAACACCAACTCATTCCCATGATGAAAAATTGCACGCTTCAACGATTTTTCATCGCCATATAATTCAGGACTAAAAATCATCTCCAACTTAATGATAAATTTTATCTGCTTATGCGTTAGTTTTAATTGCCCTTCATAAGTGCTAGGTCTGCAACCCGCTAACACAAATAACCGCGCAACTATGTTCACCGCATCATTTATATGTTGCAGTTTACACAAATCACTCAATATATTTTCTTGATAATTTTTATGCGCTATATCAATCAACACATTATTATCAAACACAATTTTTAAGTTTTCAGCTGCGCTATCAACGCTTAAAATTTTCAAAAACTCTTGCGTGATGCGTTCTCTTGATAAACTAGAAATATTTTCTGATAAATCTGAACACGCCCTCAACGCCTGCTCATCAGTATCACCTTCACCGTAATAAGCATGGAATCTAAAGAACCGTAAAATCCGTAAATAATCTTCCCTAATACGCTCAGCAGGCTCGCCCACAAATTTAAC
>JAMASZ010000292.1 GCA_023301585.1 Alphaproteobacteria bacterium
TTAGGTGATTCAACTTATGCGGCTGTTTACAAATTCCAAAAAGATAAAAACCTTCACAGAGGTCAAATCACAATGGAAACATTAAGAGCGCTTGGCTTACAGTCATAATCGCTAATTAAATTCAGAAAAGGCGCTGATTTCGGTTGAAATGAGCGCCTTTTTTTTTGATTAAATCAAACGTATCAGGTAATGTCCTGAGGTATATTACTTAATAATAGAGTTAAAGACATGTTAGCAGATAAAGACCGCATTTTTACCAATCTCTATGGATGGGAGTCGTACTCTCTGGACGCTGCTAAAAAGCGGGGTGATTGGGATGGTACAGGCGCGCTTGTTAAAAAAGGTCGCGACTGGATTATTGATGAAATGAAGGCTTCCGGTCTTCGTGGTCGCGGTGGGGCTGGTTTCCCAACAGGGCTTAAATGGTCATTCATGCCGAAGGAAGTGGGCGAGCGCCCGCATTATCTTGTTATTAATGCAGATGAATCGGAGCCAGGAACCTGTAAAGACCGTGAAATCATGCGTAATGACCCTCATAAATTGATTGAAGGCGCGTTACTGGCTGGCTTTGCGATGCAGGCGCATCACGCATATATCTATGTTCGAGGGGAGTTTGTTTCTGAAGCTTCAAACCTTGTGAAGGCAATTGAAGAGGCGCGCGCTGCTGGTCTTCTTGGTAAGAATGCCGCTAAATCGGGTTGGGATTTTGACATTACTTTGCACCGTGGTGCAGGGGCTTATATTTGTGGTGAAGAAACTGCGCTACTTGAATCTCTTGAAGGTAAGAAGGGGCAGCCTCGTAACAAGCCGCCATTCCCAGCAATGGCTGGGCTATATGCTTGCCCAACGACAATTAATAATGTTGAAACTATCGCTGTAGTACCAGAAATTCTACGACGTGGTGGAAGCTGGTTTGCCGGCTTTGGTAAGGATGAAAAGAATACTGGAACAAAACTATTCTGTATTTCTGGTCATGTGAACAACCCATGTGTGGTTGAAGAAGAGATGGGTATCCCGATGAAGGAGCTTATCGACAAACATGCGGGCGGTGTTCGGGGTGGTTGGGATAACTTAAAAGCTGTCATTCCAGGTGGCTCTTCTTGCCCAATCCTTCCCAAAGATGTTTGTGACACAGTGTTGATGGATTTTGATTCCTTACGCGAAGTACAAAGCGGGTTAGGGACTGCGGGTTTAATCGTGATGGATCAATCCACTGATGTTATTTATGCGATTGCGCGTTTGTCACATTTTTACATGCACGAAAGCTGTGGTCAATGTACACCATGTCGTGAAGGGACAGGCTGGCTTTGGCGTGTAATGACGCGCCTTGTAAAGGGTGATGCCGAAATAGAAGAAATTGATACGTTGCTAGAAGTAACCAAGGAAATTGAAGGTCACACAATCTGTGCCCACGGTGATGCATCAGCATGGCCAATCCAAGGTCTAATGCGCCATTTCCGTCCAGAAGTCGAAGCACGTATTCTGGCGTATAAAAAAGCAAAAAGAAAAGCAGCTTAGTAACTTTTTCTTTTTTGTTACGAATAAGTATTACTTAATCAATTCTATCAAGGAGAAATATCATGGCGCGTATTCAACCTAATCAAAACCCATCTGCAGAATCACAAGAAAAGTTAAACGGCATTGAAGCCAAGCTTGGTGTTGTTCCGAATATCTTTAAGACATTTGCACATTCTCCTGCTGTTCTTGATTTCTACATGCAAGGTTCGGGCGCTTTGGCAAATACGTCCATTAGCGCGCAATTACGTGAGAGCATTGCTTTGACGGTTGCTGGTGCTAATGCGTGTGATTATTGTGCGTCTGCACATACAAAAATCGGTGAGGGCGCAGGGATTTCTGCCGATGAGTTAAAGCAAAACCTAAACGGTAAATCAGAAGATTCAAAAAACCAAGCTGCCTTAGATTTTACTGCGTTACTTGTTGAGGCGCGCGGTAACGTAAACGACAACGATGTTCAGGCTGTAAAAGATGCAGGTTTCACAGAAGCGGAAGTTTTGGAGATTGTGGCTGTTGTCGCGTTTAATATATTTACTAATTATTTCAATCATGTAGCTGACACTGACGTTGATTTTCCTCATGTTTCGACTGCTGGCGTAGAAAAAGCTGCCTAAGCACTGTTGACTTAGATATAAGCGTTAAATATGTTCACCCTCAGAAAGAAGGTGAACATGTCTGTAGCTATTAATTTAATTGTAAGTTTTACTGGTCCCACGCGTAATAAAGCTCTATCGGCGCTTGTGAAGAATTTTTCAGTTAGTCATGATTATATTCCCGCGTTTATAACTAGAAATGCATTGGTGCAGAGTGTGGCTGGTTCAAATTCTGTTCACATTGGTGTGTTGGAAAAGCCTCAAGATGGTAGCGCTTTAGGTTCGTTTACCTATGCGGCTTCTGGGAATGTTGTGTCTCCACGTGAAGTGGAAGCTATGGCTCAAAGAACCGATGGTTTTGTTTTTGCGACACCAGTCCTTTCTGATAAGAATCCTGGTGTGCGTGTTGTCCAGACACAAGGTGAATCGGTGTCTGGCACAGGTACTAACCCGTTAAACAAGAGCTATGATGCGCTAGTCGCGGCATAATTTTATTTACGTAAGTAATTTTTGTGTTATAAAGTTATTATGAACACAAAACGTGAAAATTTATCGAGAGTAACTCTTGGGCTAATTCTTATGGGGAGCTTGTCACAAGACACAGCACCATTGACGTTGCAAGATGTCTTTATTCAATCTCAAGAATCTTATAAACAGATGAAAGAAAAATGCGCCGAAACAGGTGCGGATAAAGATTGTCGCTATGTGAAGCCAAGAAATGACATTGATTTAAGCTTCGATTTCGTAGGATAACCATCTTTTTATTTACATAATTTTTAATCTGTGTTATTTTGTTTCTTCAATGAATAATGAGGGTGAAATAATGATATTAAATAAAACAATAATCGCCAGTGTTTTATTGGTTTCTTCTAGCTTTTCTCAAGCCTCAGATAACAATCCTTGTGCAGAAGGTTCTCCATATTATGACGAGCCCATGTGTGACCAAAAAATAGAAGAGATTTTAGAAGAAGACCGCAATGATCCCCGTATACAAGAACCGGACAGAGAGTTCATTGAAGATATCGACAGGGTTGGCTTTCTTTATACGCCACCTAGGCTTGGTTAATTGCAATAAAAACTCAGTTAAATTCGCGTTTATTGATGTCTAATTAGTTTATTCAAATGATAGGTTTTTATTTTTATTCCTAACCGTTAACGGAAATGCATCTTTAATTTCAGGTGAGTTCTTATCAATTAAATCGTTTTCTTCTAAGTAAATGAGCATTAATGCCCTGCTTTTTAAATCAGTTTTAAATGATAGTGGAGATCCTGAATACTCTGGTGTTTCAACAACGCGTGTGTCTGGAACAAAGATGATACATCTTTGAAAATGCTTGCCTTTTTCTTTATTTATATCATCATCAGCAATTGCAACTGCGTTGATGCCAATTTTTCTCATTGCGTTTGCGTGATGCTCATTAAAGGCAATGATTTTTTCTCGTTCTTCTTGACTTAAATCGTAAGTATCTTCAGATATTCCTAAGTGTTTGAGTGGCGAATATAGTGTTCCCCATACAGGCATAGTTTGAAAGCCATGAAATTTTCCTAATTGTCTTTCGGCAGCCTCAAATGCTATTTCCTTTACTTCTTTATTATTAATGAGTTCTATTTCATCAAATATTTTGCTCCATGCTTCATACAAGCCCGTATAGCTTTGGGCTGCGCCATAATTTAGGTGGTCATTTGAAGCATCGTAGCAAGCTTGATCTAAATACATGGCTTCTACACACCATGTTCCCAAGACTGGTGTTTGAAACTTGTTTCTTTGTCTTGCCGCTTTGTTGAAGGGAGCGTAAGAGTATTCTTCTACTACGAAAGGAATATGTGCCATGTTTAGTTAATACACATAAGTTTTTATTATGTCAATCGTTAATTTAGGCGCTTTTTCTTTGGGAACCAACACCAAAATAAGTAGCCGCATTTTCGAATATTTTTAGACCATCTGACGCATCGGGTAATGTCTGACCATTACGTCGTGCTGTGTCTTTTAGGCTCGCGTAATCATCACGCTGCCATGTGAACATACCGCGTTCTGGGTGAGGCATAAGAACAATTACACGCCCTGATGGATCTGTCATTCCTGCAATATCATCGGTTGAACCGTTTGGATTGAAGGGGAATTCACCATTGGCTGGTTTACCGTCTTTTGAATAACGAAGCGCAATTTGGTTGTTGTCTTGGAGTGTTTTAAGCGTTTCATCGCTCATCATAAAACGACCTTCGCCGTGAGCAACTGGAATGTGCAAGCTATCAATGTTTTGTAACCATGGGGAATTACTGTCAGCTGTTTTCAAATCAATCCAACGACATTGGTAACGGGCGTTTTCATTATGTGTAACAGCAACGCTTCTAACGCCATATTCATCACCAGTGGCAGGAACTAATCCTAAATTCACGGCAATCTGACAACCATTGCAAATACCAATAGTCAGCGTATCACGTGATACAAATTCCGTTAATTTCTCTTGAAGTGTTAAACGCATTTTTTGTGCGAAAGCATTGCCTGAGCCAGTATCATCACCATAAGAAAACCCACCAGGAATACAGAGAGCTTGAGCATCGTTCAGTTTTTCAGGCGCTTCTATTAGATCGTTGATGTGGCAGACGGTTGCGTTAAAGCCAACTTGTTCAAAAACAAAGGCGCTTTCTTCTTCGCAGTTCAATCCGTATCCAGCAATGATTAGGGCATTAGCGCTCATATTAATAATCCCTCAATGTTGATTTATAGGACTCTTCCATTTTAGCAATGTCGAATGATTGAGCGTTTATTTTTAACGCGTTGTCATCTGTCACTGTTCCAACTTCGTATACGTGGGCGTAGTCGCTCATAGTATTTTCAAATGCTTGCTTGTCTTGTGGTGCGATGGTTACAACGATACGCCCTTGTGATTCAGAGAAGAGGGCTTTGTCTAAACGTAAGTCTGTATCAAGTTTGATGTCTAAGCCTAAACCGCTTGCGATTGATTTCTTCGCTAAGGCTATACCTAAACCACCAAAGCCAACACCGATTGCAGATGCGCAAAGCTGTTGCTTATTAACTGCTGATAAAGCGCGGTATAATGCGTAGTTTGTTTCATTGTTCAGTTCTGGGACGTTGTTACCCAAATGACCTAGGTGGTCGTAATATTCGGACGCACCAAGTTCGTCTTTAGTTTCACCAAGGATATAAACCAAATCACCGGCTTGTTTCGAATCAAGAGAAACGGAGTATGCAACATCTTCGATAACACCTAAGCCTGAAATTAGCAGAGTAGGTGGGATAGAAATTGTGACAGGGCTATCATCTTTATCGTAGCCTTTGAAGTCATTGAACATAGAGTCTTTACCAGAAATAAATGGCGTACGGTATGTTTTAGCTAAGTGATAGATAGCTGCCATGGCACGTTTAAGTTGCCCTAAACGCTCTGGCTCATCTGATGAACACCAGCAAATATTATCTAATAAAGCTAAATGGTCTATATCACCACCAACCGCGATTGCGTGACGAACGGCGCTATCGAGTGCTGCACGTGCCATATCATGTGTATCGATGTCGCTGTAGCGGGGGGCTAGACCTTGTGACAATACTGCGCCACGTTTGTTGTTTAAGATAGGGCGGCTTACTGATGCGTCAGAGAAAACGCGACCTTTACCTTGTAATGGTCCTAAAACAGCAGAGCCTTGAACATTGTGGTCATACTGGCTAGCAACGAATTCTTTTGAACAGATGTTTAAGCGTGCCAGCATATCTAACATAGTTTGCTGGTAATCGCTTGGTTCTGCAAATTCTGGCTCTGCTTCTCCACCACGTGTGAAGGTTGTTTTCAATGGAGTTTCTGGAATGCCGTCATGGAGGAAGTCCATGGTCATATCCATAATAGTGTCATTATTCCATGTGATTTTCGCACGACCAGAATTGGTAAATTCACCAATGTCCCAAGCTTCTACACCGCGTTTTTCAAGTAGCTTCATAATTGTGTCAACGTTTTCAGCTGGTACAGCTAATGTCATACGTTCTTGGCTTTCGGATATCCAAACTTCCCAAGGCTGCATGCCAGGATATTTCAATGGTACTTGGTCCAATGCTAAATCAAATCCACCAGAGCTTTCGCCCATTTCACCAACGCTTGATGCAAGTCCGCCAGCGCCGTTATCAGAGATACCAGTATAAAGTCCTAAATCACGAACTTCCTTGATTAATGCGTCAGAGAATTTCTTTTGTGTAATTGGGTCACCAATTTGAACAGCCGTTGCAGGAGAACCTTCATCAAGGGCTACGGAAGAGAATGTTGCGCCGTGAATACCATCACGTCCAACTTTACCACCAAGCATAATAATGCGGTCGCCAGCTTCTGCACCTTTAATATGGGCAGGTTTACCGTTAATTTCACGAGGCATAATACCGACGGTGCCAGCAAAGACCAAAGGCTTACCAACGTAGCGATCATCAAAGTATAAAAATCCTTGTGGGGAAGGGATACCAGATTGATTTCCGCCAGCCTCAACGCCAGCAACAACACCTTTCATGATGGTGTCAGGAGATAACGTGGCATTCATTTTGTTTTTACCGCGGTAATATTCTGGTGTGGTGCGCGGATCTGCTAAACAGAAACCATAACGGTTAATTACAGGCTTCGCGCCAAGACCAAAGCCCATACAATCACGGTTAACACCAACAATCCCTGTAATCGCACCACCAAATGGGTCTAGCGCAGAAGGAGAGTTATGTGTTTCTAGTTTATCCGTAATCATCCATTCATCGTCAAAGGCAATTCCGCCTGAATTATCACTAAATACTGAAATACAGAAATCATCATCGCCTCTGGCTTTACGAATCTCATTCGTT
>JAMASZ010000293.1 GCA_023301585.1 Alphaproteobacteria bacterium
CTTCGTATGCCTACATCTTCCATGAGTAAGGTAATGACGGTTTATATGGTTTTTGATGCTATCAAAAATGGTCAAATTAAAATGGATTCAACATTCCCTGTAAGTACAAAAGCTTACGAAAAGGGTGGCTCTAAGATGTTCGTTAAAGAAGGCTCAAAGATTAAAGTCGAGGATTTGTTACGTGGCGTGATTATTCAATCGGGTAATGATGCAACGATCGTTCTGGCGGAAGGGCTTGCGGGTAGTGAAGAAAAATTTGCAGAGAAAATGACAGCGAAGGCAAAAGAGCTAGGCATGGAGAATAGTAATTTCATGAACGCTAGTGGTTGGCCTGATCCTAAGCATTATTCAACTGCGGAAGATTTAACTATACTTGCAAATCGTATGATGAAGGATTTCCCTGAATACTACAAATTATATGGTGAGAAAGAGTTCACCTACAGCAACATCACACAGAAAAACCGCAATCCACTTTTGTATAAAAATATTGGTGCTGATGGCTTAAAAACGGGTCACACAGAAGTTGGAGGCTATGGTCTTATTGGAACTTCCATAAAGAATGGACGTCGTGTTTTGATGGTTCTAAATGGCATGGCAAGCGAAAAAGACCGTGCAGATGAGTCTGAAAGACTAATTGAATGGGCACAAAACAACTTTGTTAATAAAACTATTTACAAGGCCGGTGCTGTCGTGACTGAAGCGCCAGTATCTATGGGCAAAGAAAAGCTGGTTTCTTTAACAGTTTCAAAAGATTTACTTGTCACGCTTCCTAAAACTTTAGATGCCAAAGACGTGGTTGAAATTAATTATAAAAAACCTGTTATGGCGCCAATAGAAGCGGGTGATGTTTTAGGCGAATTAACTATTCAGGGTGCAAACTCAACAAGCCAGTCATATGAACTGGTGGCTGCGGGTGATGTTGAGAAGTTAGGATTCTTTGGCTCAATAATAGCAAAAGCAAAAACACTTATTTTAGGTGGGGGCTCTCTATAATTACGATGTCACGCGGAATCTTTATTACATTAGAGGGCGGAGAAGGGGTTGGTAAAACAACTCAAATAAACCTTTTAAAGGATAAGTTAATCGCGCAAGGACATGATGTGGTTGTAACCCGTGAGCCTGGTGGAACGCCAGCCGCTGAAGAAATTCGTAACGTTTTAAGCCACAAAGATTTTGGTGGAACATTAACGCCAGATGCAGAGCTGATGCTTTTGTTCGCAGCACGCGAAACGCATATGAAAGAACTTATCCAGCCTGCAATCCAAAACGGTAAGACCGTGATATGCGATAGGTTCATTGATTCTACCCGCGTGTATCAAGGCATACTACAAAACGTTGATATGGATTTTATACGACAGCTAGAAGAACGTGTTGTCGGTGATTACATGCCCAATTTAACATTGTTGTTAGATATTACAGCTGAGAAGGCTATGGCGCGCGTACAGGAACGTGGTGCGGTTGACCATTACGATAAAGGCGACTTGGATTTTTATAAATCATTGCGCGATGGGTTTTCACTACTGCAAGCAAAAGAGCCACAACGTATTAAGGTCATTGAAGCAGATAATACAATAGATACAATTGCTGATAATATTTGGCAAAACGTTCAAAATATTATAGAAAATAATAATGTTTGATGATTTTCAAGAAATCGATGAAGACGACAATTTTGGTTCTTATGAGCCCGTTGAACCTGATGGGTTAAAGCAACCCAGATATTCTGATATTTGTTATGGGCATGATGATGTTGAAGAAAAGCTCATAAATTTGATTAATAGTGGCGCAATGCCCCATGCTTTAATTTTTTCTGGAATTGAAGGCATTGGTAAATCTACATTGGCGTTCAAGCTTGCACGTTATCTTTTAAAACATGGAACGGCTGATAGCGCTCAAGATAGTTTGTTTGGTGATGCACCATTAGAGGCGACGTCCTTAACGATACCAGCTGATGACCCTGTATTTGCTAAAGTGGCGTCAGGTGGGCATCCTGATTTTTTATATATTGAGCGTCCCACAGATGCCAAGACGTCAGCGCAAAAGAAAAACATTGATGTTACAACGGCGCGTAAGGTGGCGCCATTTCTGCGAAAGACCGCCTCTGACGGTGGTTGGCGTGTTGTGCTTGTTGATGACGCAGATACAATGAACCGCAATGCTCAGAACGCTTTATTGAAGATTTTGGAGGAACCGCCTGCAAATGCTTTGTTGATTTTGATTACACATCGCTTGGGGGCGATGATACCGACCATTCGTTCACGTTGCCGTGTTTTAAACTTTCAACCGCTTGAGCTTGAAATATTAGAGAAGTTAATGACCCAAGAAGTCAGTGGCGATGTATCGACCAATGAGCGTAAAATGTTAAGTGCGCTTGCTAGTGGAAGTATGGGTGCTGTACAGAAAATTATTGAAAGTTCTGGCTTTGAAATTATGCAACAGACGTTGGCGATTTTAGAAGGCTGGGAAAAATGGGATTGGGAAGCCATTCACCATTTAAGCGACAGTGTTGGTCGCGCAGGGCAAGAAGATAACTTCTATAATATTGAACGTATAATGTTCTGGCTGTGCGAAACTTGCGTATTTACCAAAGCGAAAAATCAATTAACACTACCTGCACCAATAGATATGGAAGCGTTTACAAATTTACTTAATCATTATTCCCTTGATGAGTGGGTTAAAATTTGTGACAATTTACGAGAGCATTTCGCACAGGCACATTTTTCTAATTTAGATAAAAAACAAGCTGTTCTTGCGGCGTTTAATATAATTAAAACAGTTTAGGATTTTTGATGAAACCATCATTTTATATCACCACAGCAATTTCATATGTGAACGGCAAACCCCATTTAGGGCATGCTTATGAACAAATTCTAACAGATGTGATGGCACGTTTTAAGCGCCTTGATGGTTTTGATGTGATGTTTTTAACAGGGACAGATGAACATGGTCAGAAAGTTGCAAAAACAGCCGAAGCGCGTGGAGTGGAACCGAAAGAACTATGTGATGAAATTTCACAGAGTTTTAGGGACATGACAACGCAGCTGAACATCTCAAACGATGATTTCATCCGTACAACGGAGGGGCGTCATTACGACGCTTCACAAGCAATTTGGAATGCGATTAAAGAACATAATCCAGATGATATTTATTTGGGTAAATATGATGGTTGGTATTCTGTTCGTGATGAGGGGTATTTCGGCGAAGACGAACTTACACTGGCTGAAGATGGTAAAACGAAACTTGCTCCTTCTGGCGCGCCAGTTGAGTGGGTGGAAGAGCCGTGTTACTTTTTTAGACTATCTGCTTACACGGATAAGTTACTAGCGTATTACGAAGAGCATGCTGATTTCATTGAACCAGAGTCCCGTCGTAATGAGATTAAATCATTCGTGAAATCGGGTCTTCAGGACATTTCAATTTCGCGTACTACGTTCAAATGGGGCGTTCCTGTCCCTAATGATCCTGACCATGTTATGTATGTGTGGTTAGACGCCCTAACAAACTATATTACGGCACTTGGATACCCTGATATTGAAGGTGATAAATATAAACAATTTTGGCCTGCTGATTATCATGTCATTGGGAAAGATATTATTCGCTTTCACTGTATTTATTGGCCAGCATTTTTAATGGCAGCCAACCTTACTGTCCCTAAAAAAGTTTTCGCGCACGGCTTCATTAATGTTGAAGGGCAGAAAATGTCTAAGTCAGTTGGTAACGTAATTGCACCTCAAGATATGATTGATGCTTACGGGTTAGATCAAACGCGTTACCTTTTGATGCGTGAAGTATCGCATGGTAATGATGGTAATTTCTCTCATGAACACGCCTTGCAACGTATCAATAGTGATTTGGCTAATGGACTAGGAAATTTGGTTCAGCGTACGTTATCTATGATTTATAAAAATTGTGATGGTGCTATCCCACAAGCTGGCGAATTAAGTGATGATGATAGAGCATTGCTTAACCACGCCTATGAGAAGCTTGTTCCGGCAATGCGTGAAGAAGGCAATAATGTGCGTTTCAATCGTATGTTAGAAACCATTTGGAAATTGGTGATGGACGCAAACGCTTATGTTGATTCACAAGCGCCTTGGGGGCTTAAAAAGACAGACCCTGAGCGTATGAATACGGTTTTATATGTTCTGGCAGAAACAATCCGTGTGTTGGGCATTTCAGTTCTATCAGTGACGCCAGAGTCGGGTGCTAAGATATTAAACCAAATTAAGATAGCGGATGATGCGCGTGATTTTGCGCATATCAATGCTGAGAATGCGTTGAAAGCAGGAACGGCGATTGATGCACCAGAAGGTGTGTTCCCACGATTAGAGGCAGTAGATGCGGCGGAATAAATTATGATAGGTAAACTTCTTTCACCTGTAGGTTTAGTGCTTTCTATCGTACCTACAATTGCATGGATATTCTCTGTGTATACACGGTTCACAAACAATGAATGGTTCTTTGCATTAGGGGCTTTCTTCATACCGCCACTCGGTGCCATCGATGGCGTTGCCATGTTTTTGGGGCTTTGGTAAATGTGGATTGATAGTCATTGTCACCTAAACCATGAGCGTGGAAAAGATAACGGTACGCCGGAAGAATTAATCGGGCGGGCTAAAGAAGCGGGTGTTGATGGCATGGTGAGCATCTGTTGCGAGATGGCAAAAGAGATTGATGAGCTGGTTAGCATTGCCAATAACAATGAAAATGTTTGGTGTAGTATTGGGACGCACCCACATGACGCAGCCGCCGAAGCAGAGAAACAAATTACCGCAGATGAAATCATTAAACGCGCTATGGCAGAAGAGAAAATTGTTGGCATTGGCGAATGCGGCTTAGATTATTTCTATGATTACGCTCCTAAAAATGAGCAAGCGGATATGTTCCGCAAACAAATTCATGTGGGTAAAGAAACAGGTCTTCCTATCATTATTCACACACGCGACGCAGAAGAAGACACAATGCAAATCCTACGAGAAGAGGGTGCCTGCGACGGTAAAACCAAGGTGCTTATGCATTGTTTTAGCTCCAATGAAACACTAGCACGTCAATCAATTGATGAGGGCTTCTATGTTTCTTTTTCAGGAATCGTGACTTTCAAAAAAGCTACCGAGCTACAAGATATTGCGAAGTTGGTTCCATTAGATAAAATCTTAGTTGAAACAGATGCACCATTTTTAGCACCTACACCATATCGTGGAAAAACAAATGAACCTGCTTTTGTAAAGCATACAGGGCAGTGCCTAGCTGATCTTCATAACGTCACCGAAAAAGAAATGGCGCAGTATACAAAAGACAATTTCTTTACCTTGTTCGATAAGGCTAAAAAGACCTACACAGGGGCTTATTAATGCCTAAAGGACGCTTTACTTTAATGGGGTGTGGTGGGTCTGCTGGCGTTCCTATGGTAGGAAACCTCTGGGGCGCATGTGACCCAGACGAACCTAAAAACAGGCGTCTACGCTCTTCTGTCCTTATTCAAACAGAAGGTACAACGCTTTTGATTGATACAGGTCCAGATTTTCGTCAGCAATGTAATCACTATAACGTCAATGACTTTGACGGTATTTTGTTTAGCCATGAACACGCGGACCATACCTTCGGGTTGCCTGAATTATTGGTACTACGCCGTATGCACAAAAGACGTATGCCCATTTATGGTGATCAAATAACTATAGATGCTTTGCACACACAATTTCCTTATGTGTTTAATAATGAAAATTCGCACCTTTACCCATCAGCGGCTGATAGCAATATTATTGAACCTTATAAGTCGTTTACAATTGGCGATATTAATATCACTCCTTATGAACAGGATCATGGCACAATGAAGTCTATCGGCTATCGTTTTGGGGATATTTCCTACAGCACGGACATGAAAAATTTGGAGCAAAAATCTATTGATACTCTTAAAGGCATAAAAACATGGGTGGTTGATGCTGGTGCGTATAATAACGCCGATAATTATGTCCATGCGAACATAGAGACAGTTTATAAATTAAATGAACAGATTGGCGCGGAGCAAGTCTATTTAATGCACTTGCCTGTAACAATGGATTACCAGACGGTGCAGGCGGAGTTAAAAGAGGGGTATCATATGTCCTATGATGGTTTAACTTTCACTGATATTAACTTAACTTAATATCAGCAAAAGCCTTGATGATTTGAGCATATGTTTCACGCTTAAACGGTACTATTAAATCAAGCGTATCTTCTAAGGCTACCCATTGCCATTGACTGAATTCTGGTGAGGCGTCGGCTGTTAAGTTAATTTCATTATCACTGCCATTAAACTGCATCGCTATCCAAGTCTGTTCTTGTCCTGCGTATTTCCCATGCCAAAACTTGGCTTGAAGTTTGGGCGGTAGGTCATAGCGAATTTTATCTTCATGAATTTTGATGATCGTGGCGTTATCAGTACCAGTTTCTTCCTTTAATTCACGCAGCGCGGCAGGTAATAGCTCTTCACCTTCGTCAATACCACCTTGAGGCATTTGCCACGCTCCTGGGGTGTCTATGCGCTCGCCAACAAATACGTGACCATGTTTGTTGAATAGGGCAATTCCTACGCAAGGTCTGTAGGGTTTGTTATTCATACTTAACCGTGGCAGAGGCTGGAGCCAGCTCAAATTGCTGACCTTGCTCTGAGCTTAAGAAAGTTGTAAGGGCTTTGATGCTTGAAGGATAGGGGCGTAATATGATCGTGACGTGGTCTCTTTGCATGCCTAAGTTACTAGCTTGCTTCAAAGTAATTAACGCATTTGCTTCTCCTAAGACTTCATCAATCCAAAGATTGTTTTTACCATGTGGGTATTCATTGTTCCGTGCAATAAATCCAGCAAAGTTTTTCTTATAAGGGTTGGTATCAATAATAGCTAATCCACGTTTAAAAATATTTTGTATTACAGGTTTAATGTCACCATCTTCAGGTGTAAATGCGTGGTTTTTAGTGGTAACAAAACCAACATAGCCATCGGTGCTTCCTAAAATTTGACTTAGTCTTTTAGCGCTTTTCTCTATGCTAGTATTTACAAATAACGTCAAATCACCAGGGTCTTCAGCGGGGTAATTTTTAGTCTCCATAGGAAGCGTAAGCCAAACCTCATGCCCATTCATGCGCGCATAATCAGTCAGCTTTTTAAGATCGTTGGCATAAGGGGAAAACGACAGAGATACATTTGCAGGAAGGTTATTGATAATTTCCCGCGATCTTCCCGCAGATATGCCCATGTCCGTGATAATCACACTTAAGGTAGTTTTAGAGCCAGAAGGTTTATATTTGTTTCTATAGGCATCAAATGGCGTTTGATTGTTCGTTCTTATTGGCAATAAACCATCTATATTATTTTCGTATAACCCTGTGATTGGTGAGGGCGTTAATGGCGTTGCATTATCATTGCTAATTTTTTGAACGTTGCTTGGGTTTGTCGCAGGAGGCATCTTTATAACGGTCGCGCTTTGGGAACCAATACTATCTTTAATAATAAGTGCTGCTTTTGAAGGAAGACGTGATTGTAGTTCTCCAAAGAAACCCTCTTGTTCACTCAATAGCCACATGACGAGGCTAAGTAAGAGCAGCGTACAAATTCCGATACCTTCCATAAAGGCACGGAAAGAAAAAACAGAGTTAAGAGGCTTGCGCTTTTTCTCTTTCTTACCTGTTTTTTCCCTTTGCTCTATAGCTTCATCAAGCGTTGCTTGAAAATCTGCCATAATGAGAACCTCTATTCTTTATCATTAACGCGGGCTTGATACATTGTAACGCCGCGTAATAAGTCGATTGCTCTGTCTAATTGATAATCTTGCTTCTTTTCTTTTTCTGCGTCTTTTTTCTTCTTTTTACCCTTAAGGTCACTATCGTTTTTAAGAGCACCTTTTAAGTCGCTTTCACGAACGTATTTAGGGGCATCAAGTTGCTCTAATTTTGCCGGTTCAACGATAATGTCAGGTGTAATCCCCTTTGCTTGGATAGAGTTACCAGAAGGTGTGTAATAACGCGCCGTTGTTAAGCGCATAGCACCATGACCAGGAAGTGGAATAATTGTTTGTACAGAACCTTTACCAAAAGACTGCGTTCCAATCACAAGCGCACGTTTATGATCTTGCAGAGCACCAGCAACAATTTCGGATGCTGAAGCGGAACC
>JAMASZ010000294.1 GCA_023301585.1 Alphaproteobacteria bacterium
CCAATAAATTTGCGTTTTGGGCCTTTCAGACCAATCGCCGTAGATTTCGGTGTAAATCCTTGAATGAAGGCGCGTTTTCGCGTGTCACATGCTTCTATTTCAAAACCAAAGTTCTTGTGTTTGCATTTAATTGGAAGTATGTGCGTTTCGAGGTCTGGAAATGGGGAATTCATAACTTGGAGGGAGAGTTCGGAAGGCGCTTCGATTTCTTCCGTAGGTTCCATCTTGTTCCCTTGGTCGGTCATGGATCGCCTGAGTTGTTTGGCGTTGGGAGTGAGAACGTCTGAATCCAGATCGTTCATGGCCTCGTCGAACTTGCAATGAACGGAGGTTTTGATTCTCTTGGTGCGCAAATCGTAGTAGTATATTTGCGTCATCGTCCCTGTGTATCCGAGAAATATCCCCTTCGTGACTTTTTCCCAGTCTAGCTTGTGTTGTTTCCGTCCAGGGGTTTTGACGTAAACTCTGCACCCGAAAGTCCGAAGTTTGGAGATATTCGGTCTTGTGTTCCCCATCGCTTCGTGTGGGGTTATCTCTTGATCTCCGTGCGGGATATAGCTATGGATGTTCAGTATATGGTTGAACGCCCATGGCCATAGATTGTACGGAAGGTTCGCTCCGTGTAGCATTGTTCTCATTGCATCTGCAATGAGGTGATGTGGCCGTTCCGCAGGAGCGTTTTGATTCGACGCTTCCGGTGCTGTTGGTCGAATCTGATAACCGTGCTTCTCGAAGAGTTCCTTGACTTCCGCGCTCTTTCCGAGTTCTCCGCCTAGATCCATGCATGCGTATTTGTTCCCTGTTGGTGGAGCAAATCTTGATAGCCATTGATTTATCCATTTTAGCGGAGGTGTTTTTGATCCTGTAGCTATACCGAAGAGTCGATGTGTGTGATGATCGGCCAACAGTAGGTAGGATTGTTCGCCGTCGGAGCTTGTGAGTAGCTCCCTTCTCTCCTTGTCTTTTGATTGCTGGATGATAAATCCCCAATCGAGTGATATTCCCTCGCCGAAGATTTGGGCATCTTTCGTTGTGCTGTTCTTGCCTCTTGCTGCCTTTTTCATTTTGCAGACAAAGCATGTTGGGCATCCTTCGAGGGGTGTATCTGGTGCTGGTAGTTTAGGGATTCCGTCGACGTATCGATGCAGTTCGGTGACTTTTCGCATATTAAGATGGCATAATCGTTGGTGCCATAGTAATTTTTCCGTCTTCGTGGTGAGTGTATTTACTTTCCCATCGTCGGTAGATGTTGTAGGGACGATCGGTCTTGTAAATAGAAGTTTTCCAACGATGGAGAGTGGGATGATTGTGTCGTCTGATGTCTTTCTCGCATGAAAGGTTGTTGATGCGATTGGAGTATCGTAGTCGGTGAATGTCGAGAAGCCTTTGTATCTGTGGTTGTTCTGCTTGACGACTTCGCCCGGTGAAAGAACTGTGACGGGCATAGATGGTGTGTACCAACTATGGATCATCTTGTATTTGCTGTTTCCGAGCGGGATCTTCATGTACCCTTCTCCGGTGCAGCGGTGTTTTGTACCTCCTGCATCAGTGAGAGCTTTGTGGAATCGGAGGGTTTTGTAGTTGTGTAAAAGGGCGATCTGATTTGTAGTTGTAGCATCAGACCCGTTGTCCATTTGTGCCGTGATGTTCGATCCGGAGATGGTGTCGTTGATCGAGAGGTGGTGACATTTTTCGGTGTCATTCTCTGCTTGATTCTTCAATTCCTTGAGTTCTTCTTCCCAATTTTCCGATATCGTTTCGAGAATGTTGTCCGTAAAATCGGCTCCGATCCCGTTGTATCCGTCGATGTCCAGATCTATCGCATCGATGGTCGTTGTTCGGAGTGAGTTGATCTGCGAGGTTGAGAAATCGTCCTCTTCTTCTTGTAGGATCTCTTCCTCGTCGGATGTTGACGATTCATCATCTTTTCCCGTTACTGCGTGTATCTTCTCTGCTTTTGGTTTTCGAAGACGCGGTTTCGATCGTTCTGCTCTATAGCGATCTTTGTCCGCGAGTATTTTCTTCTCAAGTGATGGGTTTTTCTTGAGATGTTCTCGCATGTGCACAAAATTGGCGGTCATGTTGCACTCATGGTCTTCGTGTCCGGGTCGGAAGCATGAGGAGCATTTGATTTTGCTCCTATCCTGACGAAGTGCATGGATGAGTTCGTCATTTTCTGTCTCGTGACGAGTTTTATCTTTCGTTGGGTTAGCATCGATCTTCATGTCTGTTGCCCAGTTGTGGAGGGTCGTGCCAAGATTCGGTAGTTGCAGACAATATGGGATGTTGTCTGCCCTGTCGTGTACGTGACCGTAAGCTCTTTCAGATCGTTCCCTCATACGTTCTTCGTATTTGGTGTGAAGTCTACGAAGAGCGAGGTTGGATTGCTCCCATTTGGAGTAGACTCTCCCTCGAAGTCTTTCACGTTCAACAAAGACGATGATATTTTGAACGTGTTGGCCGAAAGTCATGCTTGGGGTCTGTGTTGGAATTGTGAGTTCGACAGGAGCCTCGTTTAGAACTGGATGTTCCAACCGCATAATATTATGCAGGGCTTCATATCCGTCTCCTCG
>JAMASZ010000295.1 GCA_023301585.1 Alphaproteobacteria bacterium
GACTGCAAAATGACAGGCATTCGAGGCCTATACATCACAGAAGTGGGCTCAGGAAAACTGCTAGACAATGTGAAGAAACAATTCCTCAAACCACATGCAAACTCGTTTTCTCAAAGACAACACCAAGAACCAACAAACAACATGGCGGCCTCAAATCTTACAGATGCTGACTCAACTCATCAACCCCAAACAACAGCCACGGAAAACTAGACAATCCTGGGAGCGATACCCAGGATTCAGACCTCTCTACTTTCCTTCCTACTTCCAATCCAAATTCTAATATTTGCATTTTCGAAAACTTCTTTCCCGCAAACTTAACTTTGCTCAAAAATACACTGGCGAGACGGAAAAAGCTCACCCTTTGGAAGCCCCCTGACAAACAGTCATTAATCTTCCCCAAAATAACCAGTTCAGCGAACAAAGAGCATACACTTGAATCTCCAAATAAGGCTCAACAAAGCAATAAACCTTCCCCGCTTCAAACATTAAATTCCTCCTCAACTGGGACAGCAGCAACAATCCAGATCAAATTACCCCCTGATCAACATCAGCTCCAGCCGGACCAATTTTTGTCTGCTCCTTTCTCTTCTTCTTCCTCCATCAATCTTCCCGCTTCCCAACCTGTCAAACTTGAGCCAATCACAACAAAAGTAAATACTTCTTCCTCCACTAGCCCAACGAGTACTTCTTCAATAGATACGGCACAGGTCACTCCTAGCCAACCTGCTGCAACACAAGAATCAGCCTGGCCGGCAGACTCAACTTCTTTCAGCCAGCCCACTCTAGAAGCCATACGCAGTGCACTCATATCTTTCGATGACATCATCTCACAGTCTCTCAACTGGCATGAAGGCAAAATAGCTGACCCACCTCCATCTCTCAGTAGCAACAAGGCGGCATGGCACGACGATCTCGAGCCGCTCCACCCAAATAAGGCATATACACTGAACAGCAAGAGCCAGACTATTCTCTCCTCACCATCGCTACCAGCAGAAAAATTTCCCTTACACAGCAATTGTACAACCGTATCTCCTGGCCCCGTCCCGCAGCAGGCCACGCAATCTTCCTCAACACACTCTATTGCGCAAACGCATAAATCAGCTGAAAATATTTTGACAGCTTCCTCCCTGCCCAGCTGCAAGAGAGTTCACCGCTCTCCTTCCCCAACTGCCTCTTCTTCCTCCTTTTTAGCTGGCGAAAACAACCTGTCAAAGCTTACTCAAGCTTTAAACACACAGGCAGCCAAGGGCAATACACTGGGCCAAACAACATCTAGCCCGTTTCAGACAATGGAAATTCCAATTTCCTCCCCCTCCACAACCTTGCAGCTAGATGATCTAGATAAACGAGAAATGATTAATCAAGAAGCCCAAGCTTACTCGTCTCCACAGCAGGAACAACAGCTTCTGATTTCTTGCTTACACAATTTTCTTCCTCCAGCTTTGTCGGAAACACAACTGCAAATACTAAAACAAGATTCCCAGACAGCAGACAAGCAGGCACAAACGAATGATAGCCCCCAACAACAAAGAGACTTACAGTTTTACTTATACCCAGCAAACTTAACAAATATCACATACAAATTTTCGCGCACTCAAATGAGACAGTTTGCGGAGTCTTTTGACACCCCAAGGGCGCTGGACTGCAAAAATGCTAATCCAACCAATCTTTGGTACTTACCGGTCAAAATACACCATCTTGACCATGATGCTCGCCTCGCGCTCTTTGACACTGGATGCTCACATACATGTATGGGCTTACAAGTTTGGCAAAACATCAAAGACCGTGACTGCCTCTTCACAAAATGCTCTGGCAAAGTCACAGGCATCTCTGAAGACATGACTCTACAAATAGTAGGTCAAGCAGTTATTTCCTTATTCTTTCTCACTAGCAATGACCAACTACTTAGACTACGAGTCAGGGTTCTCATAATCAATAAACTCAACACACCTATTTTTCTAGGCCGCGACATCTTCAAAAATCCTAGAGTGTTTGAAATGCTCAAACCAGATGGACTCTACCTTAAAAGTTTAGGAGAAACACATCATGTTCCCTTCATCAAAGAACACACATCAATTGCAACAACAAATATGCCTCCTCCTAGACTCAATTTATTACAGGTTCTTCCAGATTCCAATGACAGACTTTATTCTTTACAGGACAAAGTCATTCCTCCGACTTCTAGCCAAAGACTCGAACTCATATTGCAAGACAACGACGACATACATGCAAATTATAACGACTTGACAGTTGAAATCTTACAACAAAATGAGTCTCAAACGAATTACAGAATCATACCTTGTGTCAATATCATCACTCAGGGCCGAACAGAGATACTTCTTGAAAACTTGTCTGACTCCCCTCTAACCATTGCAGCCAACACTAATCTGGCTTACATTTCAAAAACCTCAAAGGACTATAATTTTGACACTACGGCTGTCATTACCAATCTTCCAAATGGGGCAGCCGAAAAGGTCTGGCTAAACAGAGCCCATTGCATGGCACAAAACCTACAGACTGAGGATACAGACATTCAAGCTCCTTCTTATGAGACTGATGAGCCTTTCGCAAAGCCTGATCTCACATTACCAGATTTGGAAAAATTTCAGGATGTTCTCTGCAATGATCCCATC
>JAMASZ010000296.1 GCA_023301585.1 Alphaproteobacteria bacterium
TTTTGATTACGCGAGAAGAAAAGAAAGCAAGAGTATGAAGAACCGATACGATACGCACAAACGCAACTGCACAAACCGAGAGCAATGAACGGTGAATAACACAGTACGCAAATAGGTGTAAGTGGGAATTCGAGAAGTAGAAGAAAAGCAAGATATCCAAGAAGATGGCTCCACCAAGAGACCCGAGAGACGCCGACAGATACGAGGCAGCCAAGGGGCAATGCAGGCAAGCGAAGACAAGCTTCACAAAGGCCGTTAATGCACTGGTGAGAGAAATTGCGACCTACCGAGAATACCCATCCGAGAATTTACAGAACGACTTGTACGAACAGAAAAAAGCCGCGAGTGCGAAAAAAGCAATCATTGAGGACCTATACGAGGCATGCGCCGAGTATGGGCACAAAGATGACGAAGCGGACTGGGAGGCGAAGACAGCCGAACTGGAAACTACATACGGACGCATGGTCGGCCAACTGGCTGCGGTAGAAGCCGAGCTAGAATCAGACAGACGTCAACGTAACGAACCACAGATGAACATACCACGGATCCCGATTGCCGCCAATATGGAGGTTGTACCGGGCACATTCGAGTGGGACTGGGAAATCGAGGAGTTCGAGAACTGGCAGAAAGATCTAAAACAGTACTTCGCCAACAATTACACGGAGGAAAAAGGGATCCCACACGAGATCTCCATTTTACGCAAATACACGGGGGCTGACGTGTACAGAAGCTACAATGAGGAAGGGGATCAGAAGAAGGGAGTGCTCGAAGAAGGAGGGGCTCTCTCGTACATAATGAAAGAATACAAGAGAAAATTCCCGCTATTCAAGCGACGAACTGAGTTCATGGACTTCGAGGTAGGCCAGAACTCAGACATCAACAAATGGCTCGTCGGTCTCGCATCAAAGGCGAGGCACGCAGAAGTCAACAGCATGCAAGGCGAGGACGTCGTCGTGTTCAAAGCCATTCAATCATGCCCACACGCGGACCTGAAGAAGAAACTAAAGGGCCTCGAGGAGCAAGAGAAAGCAAAGGGAAAAACAGTCACTTTCGAGTCGGTGAAAGAAATGAGCAAAGACTTCGCCAGTACTCTCATCATACAAAAGGAGGGGAAAGTAAACGCGGTGAAGAGCCAGAAACCCGGTAAGAAAATTACGCCCAAAAATGGAAAGTATCTCACGCGCGACGACATCAATGGATTCTGCTTCTGTTGCGGAAGCGATCAACATATCGTCACAAAGTGCACGCTCAAGAAACGGGCCAAATGCAAAGGCTGTGGAGGCAAAGGTCACTTCGAGCAAGTCTGTTTGGCCGAGTACAATAAGAAGAAAGCGACCGAGAAAGAAGGGGGCGGGGAAAAGAAGAAAGAAGCCCGCACCAGGAAAGTCTCCGCATCGGACATCGAGGACGAAGAAGAGCAATGACTAGAAGAGAGAGGGGAAGATGATCTAGAAATAGAAAACGCCCCGAATCTCATGATCAAAGCTCAAAGCCTCGGAAAGAAAAGAAAAACGGCATTTATCAGCGCCGCATTACCAGACACAGGGGCAGCAGTATCAATCGTGCCCATGTGGATGGTCGAAAAACACAAAATGGTGGGAAAAATTAACCGGAATGTAAGCCTGGCGCTCAAGGCCGCGAACAACAGCAGTATGAATTGCGAGGGATCTTTACGCATGTCGATCAAGGTTCGAGCCACAGGTATCCGGAGCAAGGTGACATTTATAGTGTCCCGAGACATTGATGAAATGATCATCGGGTATTCAGCCCTCAAGAAACTCGACATCATACACATCAACTTTCCTAACACCAAGACTAAGATCGCGCACATAAACAAAATCAGCGCGAACGAAGAAAACGAGTTCCAAAAGGCTTTGGACGAACTCAAAGCCGAATTCAAGGATGTTATATCAGACGATCTCCCCAAAGTGCCCATGAAAGGACCAGACATGAAGATACAATTCAAGCAAGACGAGAACCCCATAATCCCAACGAAGATCACCAGAGCAAGAAACGTCCCAATCCATTTGGAAAAGGCCGCCAAACAACTCGTTAGGGAGCTAGAGGACGCCGGCATCATCAGCCGAGTCTACGAAACTACAGATTGGGTAAGTCCTTGCCAATTCGTGCCTAAAGGAGACGACAAAGTACGATTAACAACCGACTTTAAGGGCATCAATAAGTACATTGAACGCCCAGTCCACCCATTTAAATCGGCGGGAGATATCATGAAAAGCATCTCGCACAAGGGTCGCTACTTTGCGACCCTTGATGCGGTTAGCGGATACTTTCAAATCCGGCTTTCCGAAGACGCCTCCTTACTCACAACATTTCTTTTGCCCTGGGGAAAGTACAAGTACAACAGGGGCCCAATGGGCATGATCTCCACTCAAGACGAGTGGTGCTCACGCTCGGACGCCATCATACAGGACTTGGAATGGGCAGAAAAAATTGTTGATGACGTGCTGATATGGGGATCCTCCCTGAAAGAGTTAGTAGGGAGGGTCAGGATAGTCCTCCAACGGTG
>JAMASZ010000297.1 GCA_023301585.1 Alphaproteobacteria bacterium
ATGAGAGATACAACAGAATGGACTGAGCTTATTGATTTGAAGGTAAACAGCCTAGTGGAAATTGATGCTACTAAGATAAAAAAGGCTATACAAAAAAATTATAGCTATATTGATTGGGAACAATTACCATTGGCTTATGGAGACGGCACTTCAGGTCAAAAAATTATTAAACATATGGTAGAGTATAAGTAAGTGTCTTCTAAAAAAATCAAAGTTCTTTTGTTTTGTTTGTCTGATCCTAGTACAACCCCTAGGCCCAATCGAATTATTAATTTATTAAACAGTATGGGATGCGAGGTTGATGTATGCGCCACACAAAATACTAACCCAATAGAATGTGCAAAATATTTCGTTTTAGACGCTCCTAAAAATACGATATTGAGCAAGGTGTTTAGAAAACTGTGTCGGTTTCCATTTTTTCTTTACAGAAGTGAAAGCTTATTACGAAGTGTAAATAATTTAATTTGGGGTTTAAATAAATTAAAAAAAGATATTCAACTCAAAGAATATCAAGCAGTTTTTGTAGAAGATATTGATGTCCTGCCATTCGCATTTGATGTTATAGAAAGAAAAGAAAAGATAATTTTTGACGCGAGAGAATATTTCCCAGAAGAGATTAGCGGAAATGTTTTGTGGCGTGTATTTTTACAAAAATATAGAAAATATTTATGCGAAAAATATTTAAAGCAATGCAAACATGTTTTAACTGTTTCAAATGGATTGAGGGATTTATATAAGAAGAATTATGCTATAGACGCTTTGTTGTTTAGAAGCGTCCCTCAATATTCCGATATTATTGTTAAGCCACTAAAGGCAGATAAAATCCGCATGGTTCATCATGGTCTTGCTAATCCAGACAGATGTTTGGAAACAATGATAGATGTGTTTGATGGGCTAGATTACAGGTATGAGCTTCATTTTTATCTTAAAGGAAATACTTTATATATTAACCGTTTAAAAGAACGTGCAAAAAACTTCCCTAATATAAAATTTCATAATCCTGTTGTTTATAAAAATATTCTACCGATGTTAGAAAAATATGATATCGGGTTTTATCTATTGAAACCTTCGGGACCAAATACCCAATACGCCCTTCCAAATAAATTATTTGAATTTATTCAAGCGCGTTTAGCCGTTGTGATTGGTCCGTCTATGGATATGGCTAATATTGTGAATGAGTTTAAATGCGGTTTTGTTGCAGATAATTTTATTCCAAAGGAAATGACAAATTTACTTAATAAGTTGTCCCAAGAAGATATTGATACAGCAAAAAAACAGAGCAATGTAGCAGCGAAAGTTCTATGCTATGAAGAAGAGAGTAAAAAGATTATAAATCTTATAAATGATATCCGTTATATAGAACAAAAATAGGAATGAAATAGCTTTGAAACTAACGTACTTAACCATGGAAGCGCCACGTGAGGGGCAGGCAAGCTATGTGCATGTACGAGAAATTATTTCAGGTTTCCGTAGGCAAGGGGTAAGGGTTGCTTTGTTTCAGCCTCATTATGCACGTCAGGAAACTTCCCCTAGGTTAAGAATGCGGCTATTGCATCTTCTGATGTTGCAAGTAAAAATGTGGATGAAGTGGCGTCGTGGGTCTGTGTTATACATTCGCTCACATTATATGGCATTTCCATCTGCAGTAATCGCACACTATTTGAAAATACCTGTAATTAACGAAATAAATGGCCCTTACGAAGATGTGTTCGTGACCTATAAGGGATTAAACAAGATACGCGGCGTTCTTATTTTTATGCAACGGTGGCAGTATAAAAAATCTACCAAATTAATTGCTGTGACTAAAGAGCTACAAGCATGGGCTAATAAAGAGGGCAATCGGAATGATTGTGAATTTGTATCTAATGGTGCAAATATTGAAATCTTTAAACCTGCGGAGCAAATGAAACGCGATCGTCCGACTGATGTTCCTGATAAATATGTCGTGTTCTTTGGTGGGTTAACGCGTTGGCATGGTGTATCTGTTATGTTAGAGGCTATTAAAAGCGACCAGTGGCCAGATGATGTAAAATTGGTGGTGATAGGTAAAGGGCACGAAAGTGACCGTATGGAAAAGGCGGCAGAGGAAAGCGATAATATTGTCTATATGGGCAAGCGTCCATATAAAGAAGTGGCATTATATGTAGCGCATGCATTAGCGAGTATCATTATGATTAGTAACCCTGATAATCGTTCAGGCACGGGCGTGTTTCCGTTAAAATTATTTGAAACATTAGCCTGTGGCATTCCTGCAATCGTGAGCGAGTTACCTGGACAAGCGGATTTTATCCGATATCATAAATGTGGGTTAGTTGTGCCGGTTGATGATGCCAGTTTATTAATAGAGGCAATTAATTCAATAGTCGTCTATCCTCAAGAAGCCAAAAGCATGGGTAAAAGTGGGTATGATATTATTGTCAAAGAGCATAGTTGGTTTAGAAGGTCTGAGCAGACAATGGATATTATAGGTTCAATAAAAAAAGAGAATGATAGCCTATAAACCTACTGTAGTGTTTTTAAAACGCTATAGTGCTCATTCTCATAAACAATAGAGTAGCGCGATAAATCGTAATAGCCGTCTTCATAGCTATCATTCATAAGTTTAACACTAGGTTTATGAGCAACGATATAATCAATATTAAATTTATTGATAGCGGCTTGTAAATCTTTGCGCACATAAAGATAGCGATCCTTCATTAGCCAACGATAATCTTGACCATCTTTTTTCTTTCCAATATTGACGAATAAAGTCACATATTTATTACTAGGGTTTTCATAGCCTAAGAAAAACGATATGCGAAAGGGGATAGTAATAATAGTTGCGCCCTGAATAGAGTGACAATATTTTCGAAGATCAATCATGCTGACTTCTTCTACATTTCTAACACGGTTTGTGGACATCGTTACAAAAATATGAAATGCAAGAATGCCAACGATACCTAGAACACTTAAAATTGTAATAATGGGCAGCTCTAAGACCGAGATAAATGATAAATAGATAAATAAAGGAATAATCGTAAATTCTAAATAACGTTCTGGCTCGCCTAAGAAAGCAAGTGGTCGCGTTGAAATCAGTAATACCAGTAATGGTCCAATCAATAGCCACTGTGCCCATAGGTTAAAGGGTCCTATAAAAAACAAGGATACTAATCCTAGTAACATCAATGGGTTATCTGATAAAATTCGTAACGGCGAGTTTGTAAAAAATGTGTAAATATAAGATTTTACACCTTTAAATGATAAAAGTTCAGCGTAATGCCCATCAGAAATTGTTGGGCTACGGGGTGCTAAATAAGTTTTATAAAAATGACTATGTCGAATAAGTCCCTTTAAAACTCTTAGTGAATATCCACCTGATAAAATAAAGGATAACAGACCCATTACAATATAAAGAGCTATGAATAAAACGTTCAAGGAGATTAAAGAAAGAGCCAGAGATATAAGCGCTGTTCCTTGCCATGTGAATTTTGAACTAACACTAAAAATTAAAAATGCAATTAATGAGGGAACAAGCCAGATCCAATTATAGGTTAAGGAAAAAGCAATCACACAAAGTAAATAAACATTACCCCAAAGCCCCCCATATGCGCGTTCGCTAAAATGATGCGCGCGCCCAGGATTACCATAGAAGCTACGTAAAAAAGGAAAAGCCAACAACCACTCATAATGACTACCGCCAAAAATAGAAATAGCAAAAGCTAATAAAGTTAATAATAATCCATCGCAGAGTATTGGTATAAGACCGCCAAATTTTTCAAGCCATGTAACTGGAATTTTTAAATAGTAAAAAAGTTTATGAAAGCCATTTGGGTAGTCTGATTCATCGAGAGTGTATAGCCATCTCATATTCATTGGTTTACCATTGGTACGATAATATTCCTTCACATATTTTAAATGCGCCATGGAATCACCGCTGGTAATCACAGATGCTTGACCTTCCTTAACAAACCAAAATGATCGAAATGCCACAAGGAGAATAAGAGAAAGAGTAAAAAAGAGCATAAAAGTAGTCCTAGTATTATCTATGTTGCCTTAAAGCAGAAGTCGCCCAACTTTATCCGACATTAATCAAAGCATCAATAATAGATAATTTAAAAAAGGCTATTTACAGGCACTCTTAACAACATCAATGATGTAGTTTTGTACGTCTGCGTTTAAATAAGGGTGCATTGGCAGGCTGATAACTGAACGTGATAATTTTTCAGATATTGGCGTACCACCACTTACCTTAGGATAATGACTATATGCTTTTTGTTCAGATAGTGGAATTGGATAGTAAACAGCTGTTGGAACGCCCTTGGCTTTACATTTAGCTGCGAAATCGTCTCGGTTGATTTCCTCAGGCAGTACGAGAGTGTATTGTGCCCATGCGCTTGTGGCGCCGTCGACTAATTGTGGTGTTTTGATTACATCTTTTAGACCAGCGTCGTAATAGTCTGCGATTTTTTGACGTGACTTTAACTCATCAGGGAATATTTTTAATTTTTCGATTAAGACCGCTGCTTGCATTGTGTCCAAGCGACCATTCATACCAATACGTACGTTGTCGTACTTGTTCGTACCTTTACCGTGTACGCGCAGGCTAATAATTATTTCGGCAAGTTCATCATTATCAGTAAAGATTGCCCCACCATCACCATAACAACCTAAGGGCTTTGCAGGGAAAAAACTGGTCGAAGTTGCAAGACCAAAGGTACCAACTTTTTTATTGTTTAATTGCGCGCCAAAGCCCTGTGCGGCATCTGCCATGACCCACATCCCATGTTTGTCAGCAATTTTAATTAAAGTTTCGTAATCAGCAGGCTGCCCGAATAAATCAACAGGTATAACGCCTGTAGGTTCCAGCCCCTGAGCTTTTGCGTCTTCAATTGCTTGCTCCAAGGATTCTGGGTCCATGTTAAAGCTGTCTTCTAGAACATCAACAAAGAAAGGTTTTGTTCCCAACCAAGCTACAACTTCAGCGGTTGCAACAAAAGTAAAAGAAGGAACGAAAATTGCTTGTCCGGGGCGAACTCCCTTTGCCATCAAAACCAGAGCGAGCGCATCGGTTCCGTTAGAGCAAGAGATAGAATGTTTTGCACCACAAAAAGCGCTAAGGTCTGCTTCAAATTTCTTAACTTGCGGACCCATGATATAGTTTCCTTCGTGGACAGCTGCTAAAACAGCCTTGTCCATTGCCTCAGCGATGTGGGCGCGTTGTGCCTGAAGGTCAATAAAAGGAATGTTAGGTATATCGTTGCTCATGATTTTAATCCGTTTTTAGCTGTTAATTTCTTGAAGACCATTATCGCCAATTTCATATTGACGATTTTCAATTGGACATTTTAGGGTGTCATCTAATTTTGCACCAGCATGGCTCATCCAGCCAATGCGTTTTGCAGGAACACCCGCCATCAGTGCGTGGTCAGGGACGTTTGATGTTACAACGGCGCCAGCGGCAATAAAACAATAAGAACCTAATGTATGCCCACAAACAATTGTCGCGTTTGCACCAATGGTCGTGCCTCGTTTAACAAGCGTGTTACGGAATTCATCCTTACGGCTGATTTCCGCGCGGGGATTATTTACATTTGTGAATACGCATGAGGGACCACAGAAAACACCTTGTTCTAAAACAACGCCTTTATATAGCGAGATATTATTTTGAATTTTACAGTTATCGCCCACGGTTACGTGAGGACCAATAACACAGTTTTGACCGATGGTGACGTCCTTGCCAATATTTGTTTCTGGAAGCACGTGACTGAAATGCCAAATTTTTGTTCCCGTGCCGATTGTTGACGGCTCATCCACGTAACAACTCTCATGGACAAAATAATCTAGTTCTGTTTTTTCTGCCTTACTCATGCTGCCTTGCCGATCTTTAATTTTTGTTGCATGGATTGTTCAGCGCGATTTAAAACATCTAGAACCCTAAGACCTTCTTCGCCGTCAGTGCGTGGTGTTTTGTGATCACGTATCGATTCAATAAAATGCTGACATTCCATTTTTAGAGGCTCGCCTGATTCTAGGGCAATGCCAACAGCATTTTTTTTAATCAAATTTGGTAAATCAGTACTTTTGTCGATAACATGTGGGTAGTGCATTAATTTTGAATCCCAATCTTGCTGGTCATCGAACACAACCATACCTTTATCGCCAATAACGACGAGTTTTTGTTCTTTGAATGGGTTAATCCACGATACACTGATATGCGCTGTAATACCGCTTGGGAATTGCATTTGAACATTTACTAAATCTGCAATTTGGGGGTGTGTTTGACAGTGACCGGTAGCTTCAACACTAACAGGAGCTTCGTTTGCCAGCCCTAAAATCATTGAAACATCATGAGGTGCAAAGCTCCATAATACATTTTCTTCGCGGCGTATTTTCCCAAAACTCATGCGGTTAGAATAGATGTGATGAATTTTGCCGAGCGCTTTTTCGTGGACTAATTCTTTGAGTTTAATATACGCTGGGTGATATTGCAGTAAGTGCCCAACCATTAAAATTTGATTATGTTTTTTTGCTAATTCACAAAGCGCAGTGGCATCTTCGTTTGTGAGTGTAATCGGCTTTTCCACGTAAACATCTTTACCACTTTTTATAACCGCACTTGCCATTTCAAAATGAAATGGTGCAGGAGAAGCGATAACAACAGCATCAATTTCAGTGTTAGAAATCAGCTCATCCCAAGTGAAAGCTGGAACGTCATATTTTTTGCTAAATTCATTTGCTAGTGTTTCGTTGTTATCACATATGCCACCCAACACACTCAACTCATAAAAATTACGAACAAGGTTTTTCCCCCAATGTCCACAACCAGCAACGGCAATAATTGGTTTTTTTGTCATGTTTATATCTATCTTAGTTTAAGTTTTTATAATATGTGGCGCTTTAATATCATTGCGCGCAAAAACGTTACGCGTATCAATAATCAATGAAGCGTTATCTGCTATCATTTGGTAATCAACTTCATCATGGTCAGTTGCAACAAATACGGCGTCATAACCCTTCAATATTTGAGGGGTTATTTCTTGTGATTTTCGACCTTGCAACGTGATGTGTTCACGTGTTTTAGGAATTTCTGGTAGGAAAGGGTCGTGATAATCAACAGTTGCACCTTTCTCTTCTAATGTTTCCCAAATTTTTAATGAAGGGCTTTCACGCATATCGTCAACATTCTTCTTATAAGCAACACCAGAAAGAAGAATTTTAGATCCCTTTAAGCTTTTTTGGGCATGTTGATTTAAAGCTTCTGTAAGATTGCTAATAACGTAACGTATCATGTGAACATTGATTTCACCTGCTAGCTCAATAAAGCGTGTGTTGATATCAAATTCGCGCGCTTTCCAAGTTAGGTAGAAAGGGTCTATAGGAATGCAGTGCCCACCTAAGCCTGGACCTGGATAGAAAGGCATAAAACCAAAAGGTTTTGTTTTAGCAGCGTCAATTACTTCCCAAACATCAATACCCATTTCAGAGTAGATAACTTTCAGTTCGTTAACGAGCGCAATGTTAACGGCGCGAAAAATATTTTCTGTTAGTTTAACGGCCTCTGCTGTTTCAGGAGATGAAACGGGAACTACGGTTTCAATAATTTTCCCATATAATGCTTGCGCTAGACGCATGGCGCTATCGCCGTCACCACCAACAACCTTAGGTGTGTTATGCGCAGAAAATCCAGCGTTTCCTGGATCTTCACGCTCTGGCGAATAAGCAAGGAAGAAATCTTCTCCTGATTTTAGTCCAGTGACTTTTTCTAGAATAGGGCGCATGACATCAGTGGTCGTACCAGGGTAAGTGGTTGATTCTAATGTGATTAACTGCCCTGGTTTTAAATTTTGTGCAATCGTATTGGTGGTTGCTAAAACATAGCTTAAATCTGGTTCACGTTGTTTAGTGAGGGGGGTTGGTACGCAAATAATAATAGCGTCCATATTTGATAATTCTTCAAAGGAATCTGTTGCTTTGAATTTGCCGCTTTCGACTAATTCTTGAATGTGATTATTTTCAATATGCTTAATAGGCGAGATACCGTTATTCAAATTTTCAACGCGTTTTGTGTCTACGTCAAACCCTGTTGTCTCAAATCCTTTATCATATAATGCCGAAATGAGCGGTAAGCCAACATAGCCTAAACCGACTACTGCGATTTTAGCTTCTGCGTTTAAGAATCTATTTTCCAACTCCTCAATATTTAAGGATGTATTTATTGACGTTAACTGTACTGTATTTTGCATATTAATATCTTTAAAATCTTAATTTAAGGGCAATATACGTATTTTATGCCTTTATTCAAGGTAATATACAACTTGTAGCGGCATAAAACCTTAACCGCGGTTTCTTTCGGCGATGATTACATTATATTCATGGGCAATTTCAGCGAGACCGCCCTCTACAAGATCACCTTTGGCGGTGAAAACCCATTCAGCGCCAATACGTTCCATTACGCCGATAATAAGCCCTTTTTCGCCGGTTAATTCTTCGTCTAATTCATAGCGGAAAATTTCAATGTCAGTTTCTTTATCAACTAGGCGGAAGTACACGTTTTTAACAAGCGAGAAGTCATGGTCATTTTGTTTGCCATCTGTTCTGGCTTCAAGGTCATAGATTGAAAGTACGAAACTGATGCCAATTGTATCATACGATAATTTATTTAAATCAACGTGAATGTTTTCATCATCACCTTCACCAGCACCAGTTCTGTTATCACCGATATGTTTAACAGCCCCTACTTCACCATCATCTAAGTTGTTATAAAAAACAAAGTCTTCATCACGGGTGGTTTCATTGTCTTTATCAAGCATGAAAACACTAACGTCTAAATCAACAGGGTCGGTATCAAACTTTTTTAAATCCCAACCAACACCAACATTTAATTGGCGCATTGTTGGGTTTTGTTGCGTAAGGTTTATTTCTTCACCACGTTTAATTTTATTACGCGGCTCATGGGGGTCATAAATTTCAGGAATTTCTTCGTCTAGGTCGAGGTCTTCAGGGTTCATTGCCTCGCCATCGATTGCTTCAACGACAGGCTTCTCTGCTGGAGCAGGGTTAGAATCGGTTGCTGGATTTCCTTCAGGCGCTGGGTTAGCATCAGGGGTAGGATTTGAACTTGGTGCGGGATTGGCAGCAGGAGCAGGGTTTGGCGCTGGCGTTTCGATTTGAGTAACGTCAGGCATTTCTTCCCTGATGTCTTGAGCGGCGTCCTTGTTTAAATCTTTGTCGTCCATTTTGTATCCTTGCTATTGTGCAATTACGGCAAGGTCACTATTTGCCAAATCAGCACTTAAATATAACGCATAAATTAAACCAATATAAAATGTATATCCAGCAACAAATATAATACCTGTCACTTTATTAAATTTCTTGTAAGTAAACATGATAGCAGAGAACAGTAATGTCACCCCAAGCATAACCCAGACATCAAGGGTTATGACTTGATGGGCGATGGCAGATTGTTCAATAGGTTTGATAAGCGAGGTCATACCAATAATCAGCATAATGTTAAAGAAGTTGGAGCCGAGGATATTACCGATAACGATATCAGATTGTTTTTTCTTAGCAGCGATAATACAGGTTGAAAGTTCTGGCAGAGACGTACCAAGTGCAATAACACTTAAACCGATAACATCTTCTGGGACGCCGATAAATTCAGCACTGACTGTGGCGCCGCGAACCAAGAACTCTGCACCCAAAGCGATGGCAACCATTCCTGCAACTAACACAGCAAAGCCTGAGGCTAGGTTTTTATAAGCAGGGACTTCAATTTCTTCGGCTTCGATTTTTCCCTTTGATGCCATGTGGTATTGCCACAATAGGTAAGCAACAAGCGCGGTTAGCATGATACCGCCTGTTAGCTGGGTGATAGTCCCGTGCAGCATTAAAGCAATCATTAAGCAGGTAGCGGCAATCATGCCAATTGTGTCGCGTGCAATGGCGCGTGGCTTTACGGTAAGCGTCGCGAATAAACTAGTCGCACCAACAACAAGCAAGATGTTAGCGATGTTTGAGCCGATGACATTCCCGATAGCGATACCAGGGGAGCCAGCAAGGTTTGCGTTAAGAGAAACAATTAATTCTGGTAGGGACGTTCCAGCAGCAACAATTGTAAAACCAATCACAAGTGGTGAAATGCCAAAGCGTTGTGCGACATAGATAGCGCCGTCAATTGTCCAGTTACCGCCCTTGAAAAGCAAATACAGACCGAGCCCTAATGCGCCCAATGAGAGAATAAAAACTTCTTGTTCTGAATATGCCATTTTAACGTATCAACCTTGTGATTGTGATGATTTAGAATAAATCTGATTTGAACCTTAAAGGTAAAACCCCTTGGAGCAAGTAGTATATCTTATTTTTGACCTTCGTCCCACTCTAAACCAAAGCTAAAGGCGCGATCCATTTCGGCGTGACCAGGGAAGTATTCCATTAAGTTGGTCATACGGATACCGCCGCGAATGTTTTCTAATCGTGCCACCGCACAAAGTGCCAATTCCTGACGTTGTGCTTTGAGGGTAACAATCATGGGGCGTTCGCTGGGCACACGTACCTGTACTTGTGGTTGAACCTTGCTCCAGCTATCAGCGCCACCATAAATATAGATATATAAAATGATGCGTTTAAACTTGTCCCATTGCTGTCCGTTTACTTTGATGAGTTCATCTTCGCCTTCTTTATCGCCCGTGCGTTCGTCTTCGGAAAGGTGGATGAAGGGCGCTTTATCAAGGGCGCCGTGCATGTTGCCGAATGCCTGAAGGGCGCCACGCGTGCCGTCATGGAGTTCGTATAAGCAACCAAGGTCTAAATCGACGCCTTTAGATTTAATAATGCTGGGTGTCTTTTGTTTGATAAGTTTGTTTAGAAGCCCTTTTTTTGGTTTCTTGACCTGACCTTTGGCATTTACGTTGTCCCAAGCGACCCCAATTTCGAAATCATGCATACCGTCCTTGGGCGGGTTCACAATGGCGGTTTGACCAGGTTTTGATAGAAAATCAGCTTCTTGAGTTTCATCATAGGGACTTATGAAGCCTGCGGCACCTTTAGCATTTGTTCCATGTTCAGAAAAAGTTGCACAGCTTTTCGTGGCTTCTAAAATGGATTGTCCTGATGAATTTTTCTCTGTCATGATTAGTCCTTTTCTATTACACCTACTATATGCTAAATAAATAGTTCTTTAAAGAGCAAGCGCCTTATATTATAAGGTTTAGCACAAAATGAGATATATAGAATTTTAAGGTAAGGAATATAAAAGTGGCTTCATATCAATATGTATACGTAATGAAAGATGTAAGTAAGACATGGCCTGGTGGCAAAACCATCATGAGCGATCTTACACTTAGTTTCTTACCAGGAGTTAAAATTGGGGTTTTAGGACCAAACGGTGCAGGTAAATCGACTTTACTTAAAATCATTGCTGGTATTGATACGGAATTTCAAGGGGAAGCTTGGGCGGCTGATGGCATACGCATTGGTTATTTGGAGCAAGAACCACAGTTAGACGAAAGCAAAACAGTTTTTGAAAACGTTATGGAAGGCATGGGCGAAACCAAAGTAATGCTTGATCGTTATAACGCAGTGAGCGCGGAAATGTGTGATCCTGAAGCTGACATGGACGCGTTGATGGCGGAAATGGGCGAGTTGCAAGAAAAAATTGACGCAGCTGATGGCTGGGAATTAGACCGTACGGTTGAAATGGCAATGGATGCATTGCGTTGCCCACCAAAGGATTCCGCCGTAACGAAGTTGTCAGGGGGAGAGAAACGCCGTGTTGCTCTTTGTCGTTTATTATTAGAAAAGCCAGACTTATTACTACTCGATGAGCCAACCAACCACTTGGACGCAGAGAGCGTGGCTTGGTTACAGAGGTTCTTAGCGGATTATACTGGCACTGTTATTATGATTACACACGATCGTTATTTCTTAGATAACGTGACAGGCTGGATTTTGGAAGTCGACCGTGGAACCGGTATTCCGTATGAAGGTAATTACTCTGCGTATCTTGAGACAAAAGCCAAACGTGAAGCCCTAGAGTCTAAACAAGATGACGCACGTCAGAAAACAATGGCGCGTGAGTTGGATTGGATTCGCCAAGGCGCGAAAGCCCGTCAGTCGAAATCTAAAGCGCGTATTGCAGCTTATGACCAGATGTTGCTTGAAGCAGAAAAGGTGACGACTAGAACAGCCCAAATTGTTATTCCAACACCACCACGCTTAGGTGATTTGGTTATTCAGGCTGAAAATGTCGGAAAAGCTTATGGTGAGAAGCTATTAATGGACGATTTATCGTTTAAAGTACCTGCGGGAGCCATTGTTGGCATCGTTGGAGCCAATGGGGCGGGTAAAACGACCCTATTTCGTATGATTACGGGGCAAGAAACACCTGATTCGGGCACATTTACGGTCGGAGACACCGTAAAATTGGGTTATGTAGACCAAAATCGTGACGAATTAGACCCAAATAAGAATGTTTGGGAAGAAATTTCAGATGGCTTCGATATCTTAAAATTAGGAAAAATTGAAGTGCAATCAAGGGCTTACGTGGCAGCCTTTAACTTTAAAGGTCCAGACCAACAGAAAAAAATGGCTCAATTGTCAGGTGGGGAGCGAAATCGCGTTCATTTAGCAAAAATGCTAAAAAGTGGCTCTAATGTCCTACTTCTCGATGAACCGACCAATGATTTGGATACAGAAACACTGTCAGCGCTAGAAGAGGCTTTGGAGTCATTTCCAGGTTGTGCGGTGATTATTTCACACGATCGTTCGTTTTTAGACCGTTTAGCTACTCATATCATCGCATATGAAGGAAATTCAGAAATTGTCTGGTTTGAAGGCAACTATGAAGAGTATGAAGCGGATAGACGTCGCCGTATGGGACAAGATTCTGACACCCCTCAGCGCATCAAGTATAAGCCTCTACGCAAGGCTGGATAATAAATTATGACGAAAATGTGACGATAATTAAAATATAGTCGCAAATTTTAATAATTCCTTTATAATCAGTGTTCTATAATGTCCTAATAGGTCTTTCATAAGGCTTGGGGCACCGTCTTATTTCGTTCAAATTCGCAACGCGTTCCAGCTCTGTGATATACTTTAAAGTGTAGTGTTTTGTGTATTTAATAACAACCGTTAGGGCTCGTTCAAGAGAATATGGCAACAGAAACAGCAAATATAGGGAGTGAACTCCCACCTTCTAAGGGGTTACCTCCTTTGAAATCAAAGAAAATGGCTAAGAAAACCATTGGCTATATGACGCTGCCTGGAATTGTTCCGCAAATTAAATACATTAGTAAGTCTGGTTTTGGTTATTTAGCCTACTTGATGGCTGCTGTTTTTCAAGCGGTACGGATTTTACCATCTTCACATCCTTATTTAAATCCAGAAAATGTTGGGCGTTATAGTTTTATTAAAGTTATTGCCGCCGCCGCCGATAACATTCAAGTTAATCGCAATAATGTTGACCAAATGGTCGTCTTTGGCGCGATTATTACGGCTGTCTTATTATTAATTATTCAATTTGCATCATTAATATTCTTGGTTGCTGGTGGTGGTGGTG
>JAMASZ010000298.1 GCA_023301585.1 Alphaproteobacteria bacterium
ATGGACGAAGCTAAGAAAAACGGAACAACGATACTGCCTGTTGATAGTGAACATAACGCTATCTTCCAAGTGTTCGAACCAGAGAATAAACAGGCAGTTAGTCGTATTGTACTAACCGCATCTGGCGGACCTTTTCGTCAACTTAGTTTAGACGAGTTGAAGAGCGTTACAAAAGAACAAGCGCTCGCGCACCCAAATTGGACAATGGGGCATAAAATTTCTATCGATAGTGCAACAATGATGAATAAGGCGCTAGAGATTATTGAGGCGCATATTTTGTTCGGCGTTGATATTGATAAAATTGAAGCACTCATACATCCGCAATCAGTTATCCATTCTATGGTTGAGTATGCCGATGGGTCAGTTTTGGCACAAATGGGTGCATCAGATATGCGCACGCCAATCACGAATGCGCTCGGATATCCGAATAGAATAGCAACTTCAGGTGAAAGGCTAGATTTAAAGGTATTGGCTGATTTAACTTTCGAAAGCGTTGATACACAGCGCTTTCCATTCGTTTCTATGGCGTATGATGCTGTGCGAGCAGGGGCAGGGCATTGTATTGCAATGAATGCTAGCAATGAACTTGCCGTAGAAGCATTTTTACAAGATAAGATATCATTTGTGGATATTCATGGAATAGTCACAAAGATAATGGAAAAAGATCACATTCAAAGCTTAGAAAGTTTGAATGATATAGTTGATTACGATAATGTGATCAGGAAACAAACAGAGTCGCTTATAACAAGCAACTAAGACAATTATAAAGGTTCACGAAAAATGGGTTCAATTACAGATATGATTCAAATGGTCGCCAGCAATGTTTGGTTTTATGGCGGAATTTTTATTGTTGTTTTAAGTATCTTGGTTTTTGTCCATGAGTGGGGGCATTACATCGTCGCTAGAATATGTGGCGTGAAGGTTGAAACGTTTTCAATTGGATTTGGTAAAGAGCTTTTTGGTCGTAACGATAAGCACGGCACGCGTTGGAAAGTATCTTTAATTCCCCTTGGTGGTTACGTGAAGATGTTCGGTGATGTTGACCCAGCGAGTGCAGGGCACTCTGACGGTGTTAAGGATGGTGAGAAGGTGCGTCCTTTCACTACCGCTGAAAAGAAAGAAGCGTTCTTTGCGAAACCTGTGGCACAACGTGCCGCTATTGTTATCGCGGGACCTGCTATTAACTTCATTTTTGCTATTATCATTTTGGCAGGAATGTACGGATTTCACGGTCAGCCAGTAACACCACCAATGGCATCGGCCGTTATCGCAGGAAGCGCTGCCGATAAAGCTGGTATTGAGCCTCATGATGAAATCGTTTCTATTGCGGGCGAAAAAGTAAAGCGTTTTGAAGATATTCGCCGTATTGTAATGGTGGCGCTAGACACGCCTTTACCGTTCAAAATCATTCGTGATGGCGAAGAGATTGAATTAACAGCGACTCCTAAAAAAGAACAACTAACGGACCGTTTTGGGTTTACGCATTCGCGTGGACTGCTGGGGATTGTTGGGCCAAGTGACGGCATCGCTATCAAAAATGTTGTTGCTGTGAATGATACGTCCGTTAAAGGTGCTGATGAGGCGCGTAAAGCTTTAATGCCCGTGTTGGGACAACGTATAGATTTAAAACTGTTACGTGGCAAAACGGCTGAAGGTGAAGACCGTATTGATACTCTTATTGTTAAGGCGCCGGTTAATGACAATAAAGGTCTTAATGATGAAACAAGTGAAACCTATGGTGCGCTTGTAGTGTCAGGAACGACAAATGAATTGTTACGTCATGGTGTTGTCGGCTCATTGGGGGCTGCTGTTAATGAAACATGGAGCATTACAACATCTACGCTTAAGGCTTTAGGTCAAATGTTCACAGGAACACGTAGTGCCACTGAGCTTGGTGGTATTGTTCGTATTGGTGCAATTGCTGGTGATATGGCGCAAATGGGTATATTAGCGATTATTACATTTACAGCGCTTCTTTCCATAAACTTGGGTTTGATTAACCTATTCCCAATTCCGATGCTTGATGGCGGACATTTGATGTTTTATGCAATTGAAGCAATTAAAGGCAAGCCTGTGTCTGAAAAAATACAGGATTACGCCTTCCGAGCTGGCTTTGCGGTGCTTATCAGTATGATGTTATTCGCGAACTTGAATGATTTGTATCAATTGTTTGATGTGAAAGAGTTGTTTAAATAGTAATTTCTGCTATATTTTTACTGCAAAATATAGCAAGTTACCGCTTTAACATTTAAGGAACTCCCCAATGCTTACTCTCAAGAAAACTTCTCTATGCATTTTTCTATCTGCTTTGATGATTGTAACATTGCCGCAACTGGCATTGGCGCAAGCGCAACAGGTTGTTCAAGAGGTTCGGGTTAATGGGGCACAACGTGTTGAGCCAGCTACTGTTCTTAATTACTTAGGTGTTAAAGTTGGCGATACTGTTGACCAACGCTCGTTAAATGAAGCGCTCAAAAAGCTATACGGAACAGGGCTATTCGCAGATGTTGGACTAAAACAAGACCGTGGTGTTCTCTTCGTTGATGTGGCTGAAAATCCAGTTGTGAACCAGATTGCCTTTGAAGGTAACAAAAAAGTTAAAAATGATGAGTTGATGGTGGAAGTAACTTCCCGTCCTCGCCAAGTATTCACAAAAACTAAAGTTCAGAACGATGTGGCACGTATTTATGAAGTATATCGTCGCACTGGACGTTTTTCTGCTTCTGTGGAGCCTAAAATTATTCGTTTAGACCAGAACCGTGTTGATTTAGTATATGAAATTAATGAAGGTGGCGTAACGAAGATTAAAGGAATTAAATTTGTTGGTAATCAAGCGTTTGATGACAACCAGTTAACCAATGAACTTTCTACAAAAGAAGATCGTTGGTATCGCTTCCTAACAACCGATGACCGTTATGACCCAGACCGTATTGAATACGATAAAGAATTATTACGCCGTTTCTACCTGAAGGAAGGCTATGCGGACTTCCAAGTGGTTGCTGCAAATGCTGAACTTTCTAAAGGACAAGACGATTTCTATCTGACATTCACCGTTGATGAAGGTGATCGTTATAAAGTAGGGCAAGTATCTATTGATTCACAATTACGTGGTTTTGACAGTGAAATTCTTCGTAACGATGTGCAGTTAATTCCTGGCGCTTGGTACAATGCTAATCAAATTCAGGCGACTGTTGATCAAATGACTAATACATTGGGTGATAAACAATATGCGTTTGTCGATATCAGCCCAAAAATGAACCGTAATGCAGACGCTGATACAATTGATGTTAGCTTTAACATCGGTGAATCTCCACGTGTATTCGTGGAGCGTATCAATGTTGAAGGTAACGTTCGTACAATTGATAAAGTTATCCGTCGTGAGATGTTGATTGTTGAAGGTGACCCATTCAACCGTACTAAACTTGCTCGTTCAGAGCAGAGGTTAAGAGATCTTGGATTTTTCGAAAACGTCAGTGTTAAAACTGCGCCAGGTAGCGCGCCTGATAAAATCGTTGTGAATGTTGGGGTTACTGAGCAGTCAACTGGTGAACTTTCTGTCGGTGCTGGTTTCTCAACCAATGACGGTCCTTTGGCGGATTTAAGTATTCGTGAGAAAAACTTCCTTGGTAAAGGGCAAGACTTATTGTTCTCAACAACTATTGCTGGTGAGCGTACGCAATTTGACGCTTCATTCACAGAGCCATACTTTTTAGACAGGGATCTGTCTGCTGGTGTTGATGCCTTTCACAGTACGCAAGATTTCCAAGATGAAAGCTCTTATGATCAAACACGTACTGGTGGTGCGTTGCGTATGGGCTATCCTTTGTCGGAAAAATGGCGTCAATCATGGCGTTACCGCTTAGAGCAAAATGATATCACTGATGTTGATGCAACAGCTTCTCGTTTCATTAGAGACCAAGAAGGTAAACGTAGTACATCGGCTATTTCTCAACGTCTAACCTTTGATGATCGCGATAGTAAGTTGTTCCCAACAGATGGTTTACTCTCTTGGTTTGACCTTGAAGGTGCTGGTTTAGGTGGAGATGCAAAGTATGTATCTGGTAAATTAGGAAGCAACTACTACATTCCTGTTTATAAAAAGAGCGTAATTTTCAACCTTCTTGGTGAAGTTGGTGCCATCGGTGGTTGGGGTGATGAAGATGTTCAGATTAATGAACGTTTCTACCTCGGTGGTAACACATTACGTGGTTTTGAACGTGCAGGTGTAGGTCCTCGTGACTCTGCTACGACGGACTCTCTCGGTGGTAACTTGTTCTATCGTGGTTCAGCAGAATTTACTTTCCCAATTGGGCTTCCTAAAGAACTTGGTGTTGCTGGTCATGCCTTTACTGACTTTGGTAGTTTGTGGGAGTTGGACGAGGTTGGCTCAAGTATTCTTGATGAAGACAGTATTCGTGCAGCAGCTGGTTTGGGGCTTTCATGGCGCTCACCATTGGGACCAATTCGCTTTGATTATGCGCAACCATATGCTGAGGAAACATTTGATGAGACAGAGTCTTTCCGCTTCAGCTTTGGTACAAGGTTCTAGGAACTTATAATGCGTATTCTAACCATATTAGTTTTATGCTTACTGGCATTAAATGTTTCGGACGTTAACGCGCAAGGTATAAAGATTGCGGTCGTTGACGTTGAGCAGCTGTTAAGCAGTTCTAAGGCAGGTAATAGTATTCAAAGCCAATTGACATCACGTCGGGAGTCTTTTCAAAAAGAATTTAAATCCCGCGAAACTAATTTGATGAACGCTGAAAAGACATTGGTTGAGCAAAAGCAATCTATGTCAGCAGAAGACTTTGCGGCAAAACGTAAAGACTTTGAAAAGCAGTTATATGAAACACGTAGTTTATTCCAAAAACGCCGTAACTCTCTTGATAAAGGTTTAGGTAATGCGCTCGATCAATTGCGTAAAAGCATCATTCAAGTGACAGCCGAGATTTCTGAAGAGCAGGGGTTTCAAGTTGTTTTGACGCGTGACAGTGTCGTGATTGTCGAAAAAGAGATGGACATTACCCAAGCAGTTCTTGCACGTTTAGATAAAAGAATGGCGTCAATTAACCTCGATATAAAATAACAAGAGTTAACCTATGGCTGACGCTAAATTTCATACATGTACCCCTCCCAAAACACTCGGAGAATTAGCCGAAATTGTCGGTGCGGAGCTTCACAACCCAGAAGACAGTAGTTTTGCCATACATGATGTTGCCCCACTTGATACGGCGACAGAAAAAAACATTAGCTTCATTGATAATGCAAAATATAAGCAAGCCTTCAAAGAGACAAAAGCTGGCGCCTGTATTATTCACCCAAAGATGATTGAGCTTGCACCGGATAATATAAAATTAATTGTTTCAAAAAGCCCGTATAAAGCTTATGCACTTATCGCACAAAATTTCTATCCTGCTACACCACCACCAGCAAGTATATCAACTGCCGCACATATTGAGGGCAGTGCTAAAATTGCTGATGGGTGTATCATTGAGGCCGGCGCAGTTATTGCTGAGGGTGTTGAGCTAGGTGAGGGTGTTTGGATAGGGGCGAATGCTGTTATTGGGCGTAATGTCGTAATAGGTGCTAGTACGCGCATTGGGGCTAATGCCACTATATCCCATGCCATCATAGGGCAGGGTACAAGTATTTATCCAGGTGCACGTATTGGGCAAGATGGCTTTGGTTTTGCAATCGACCTTGCTGGACACGTAAAGGTTCCTCAATTGGGACGTGTTATCATTGGCGACCACGTTGAAGTTGGGGCAAATACCTGTATTGACCGCGGTGCTGGACCTGATACGGTTATTGGTGATGGTGCTTGGCTGGATAATTTGGTCCAAATTGCTCATAACGTAAAAATTGGGCGTGGCTCTGTTATTGTATCCCAAGCTGGGATTGCTGGCAGTGCGGAACTTGAAGATTTTGTGGTGTGTGGTGGTCAGGTGGGTATTGCTGGGCATCTTAAAATTGGTCAAGGCTCACAAATTGGTGCACAATCAGGCGTTATAAAAGACTTACCAGCAGGCTCAAAAGTTCTTGGCTCCCCAGCCATGCCAATAAAAGAGCGTATGCGCCAAGTAGCAACACTAAAAAAATTGACTAACCCTAAATAAATCGAATAGAAATACAGTTATGACAGAAGAAACAAAAAATAATATTGAGCCTATTGACGTTGTCCGTATCATGGAAATGATACCGCATAGATATCCAATCCTACTTGTTGATCGTGTGATTGACTTTGTGCCGGGCGAAAGCGCTGTTGGGCTAAAGAATGTTACAATGAATGAGCCGCACTTTAATGGTCATTTCCCAGGCATGCCAGTAATGCCTGGTGTATTGATTGTTGAAGCAATGGCGCAAACATCAGCTATTCTTGTTGTCCAAACTTTGGGTGAAGAAGCCGAAGGTAAAGTTGTTTACTTCATGAGCATTGATAATGCCAAATTCCGCAAGCCAGTCGTTCCTGGTGACAGTGTCCATATCCACGTTGAGAAGATTCAAAGCCGTGGCAAAGTGTGGAAATTCCAAGGTGTTGCGAAAGTTGACGGAAAAGTTTGTGCTGAAGCAGTTATTACGGCGATGCTTACTGACCAAGAAGCTGGATAATTATCCTCTTTCTACCCTGTAACATACTGTCAAACAAAGTGATTTGAGTGTTTACGCCTTAAACAGTACTTTGTGACCATGACAAATTCGAACATACATAAAACAGCAGTAATTGAAGACGGTGCCACCATTGGTGAAAATTGCACTATCGGACCTTACTGTATCGTCGGTCCTAACGTTGTTTTGGGTGATAATATCACGCTAAAGGCACATGTTTTTCTTGATGGCTATACAACCATTGGTGAAGGCACAACAATTTATCCGTTTGCTTCCATTGGTGCTGCTCCTCAAGATTTAAAATTCTCTGGTGAAAAATCAGAACTCATTATTGGTAAAAATAATACTATTCGTGAGCATGTAACTATGAACCCGGGCACAAAAGACGGCGGTATGAAAACGGTTGTCGGTGATAATTGCTTATTCATGATGTCAACGCATGTAGCGCACGATTGTATTCTTGGTGACCGTGTGATCATGGCAAATAATGCAACTCTTGGTGGTCACGTAACTGTTGGCAATAACGTGCTTGTTGGCGGTTTAGCGGCAGTTCATCAGTTTGTACGTATTGGTGACTTCGCGGTTATTGGTGGTATGAGCGGTGTCGAAAGTGACGTTATCCCTTATGGTCGCGTTAAAGGTGAGCGTGCATCACTCGCAGGTCTAAATTTAATTGGCTTAGAGCGTGGTGGCTTTGGTAAAGAACAGATTCGTGAGATTCAAAAAGCCTACAAGGCTATGTTTGCTAGTGAAGGTAACTTGGATAAGCGTCTTGATGACTTGGCAAAAGAATTTCAACAAGATGATTTGATTTCACCTATCGTTGAATTTGCCCGTACGCGTGAGAGATTTGGATTATGCCAGCCCCTCAAGAAATCAGCGTAACACTAGAAACTTCAACTTCAACGGATACAATCTCCAAATTAGGAATAATTGCTGGTAGCGGTGCTTTGCCGCGACTGCTTCTCAAATATTGTGACGAGCAAGGCATAGAGCCTTACGTAGTAGGCTTTGTGGATCAAACAGATGCCCAAACCTTAGAAGGGCGCGCGCATCTTTTAACGCGCATTGGCTCCTCAGGCAAAACAATTAAATGGCTTCGTAGTAATGGTGTTGAGCATTTGGTATTAATCGGTGCTGTAAAGCGCCCACGTTTGTTCGATAGTATTCCTGACTTTGTGACGTTAAAATTCTTTCTACGCGTTGGTTTGCGCTCTATCGGCGATAGTGATGTCCTTAACATCGCCCGCGACCTTCTGGAGAAAGAAGGTTTTAGACTTCATGGTGTGCATGATTTCATCAATGATATTTTAATGCCTGCAGGTGTGATAGGGGCTGTAATCCCTGATAAGCAGTCTTTTGAATGGATTGATGTGGGTTTTCAAGCGTCCCAAAACCTTGGGATTCAAGATATAGGGCAATCGGTCATTGTGTTGAATAACGAAGTTGTAGGGCGTGAAGACGCTCGTGGAACAAGTATCCTTATTGAAGAGCATGGACAAGAAGGTGCTGTGCTGGTCAAAAGCTGTAAGCCACAGCAGGATAAAGACTTAGACCTTCCAACAATCGGGTTAGAAACAATTGATTTATGCGTTGCTAAAAAGATGCGCGGTATTGCAGGGCATGCTAAAAATAGCTTATTAATTGATAGCGAAGAAGTGAAACAAATAGCTGATAAGCATGGCTTGTTTATATACGGGGTAAAATCTTAAGTGGCTCAACATATCTATTTAATTGCTGGTGAAGCATCGGGCGACTTTTTAGGTGCGCAATTGATGTTGGCGATGAAAGAGAAAGAACCTGATACAATGTTCTCTGGAATAGGTGGTCCCTTAATGCAAGCCCAAGGGCTAGAGAGTTTATTCCCAATGGAAGAGCTCTCCGTTATGGGTATTATGGAGGTTCTTCCTAGCTTAAAGTTAATTCTTAAAAGGATTAAACAAGCTATTGATAATATTATTGAATTGTCTCCAGATAAAGTCATCACAATCGATGCGCCCGACTTCTCTTTTCGTGTTGTAAAGGGTGTCCGAAAAAAACAATCTGACAAGACTAAATTTGTTCATTATGTCGCACCAACTGTGTGGGCGTGGCGTCCAAAACGTGCCAAGAAAATCTCTAAATTTTTAGATGCGCTAATTTGCCTATTTGACTTTGAACCTCCTTACTTTGAAAAAGAAGGACTTAAAGCAATTGCTGTTGGTCACCCCATCATGGAAAGCGGTGTCGTCGAAGCATGGGGCGGTTCTTTCCGTGAGCGTGAAGATATTGCTAAAGACACTAAAACATTAGGTGTGTTCTTTGGTTCCCGCAAAGGGGAGCTTAAACGTATCGCGCCAGTTTTTGTCGAAGCGATTGAAAAGATAGTCGAGGCACAGCCTGATGTAGAGCTTATCATTCCAACGCTACCTCATTTGGTAGAGCGCGTGACCGAGATGTTATTGCACATTGATGCTGATAAACACATCGTAACACCAAGCAAGGAAGAAAAATGGGAGACGTTTAAAGCGTGTAATACCTCCATTGCCGTATCTGGCACTGTAGGGCTTGAATTGGTGGCGTCTAATGTTCCGCACCTGATTGGCTTTAATGTGTCTACGTTAACGCACATGATGCTGAAAAGGCTAATCCGTGTACGTTTCGCGCATTTGGCTAACATCATTTTGGATAAGCGCATCGTTCCAGAATTCTTGCAGAATGATTGTAATGCGGAGCTAATCTCTCAAAAAGCATTAGAACTTTTGAATAATGAAAAGGCTAGGGCTGAACAATTAGAGTGCTTTCAGGAGGTTCGTAACCGTATCGGTGAGAATAAATCTCCGTCAGAAACAGCCGCAAATTTTATCTTGCAAATGTAAGCCTCTTTTGTCATATTGCATGAATGAAAAAACACTTATATATATTTCAAAAAGATGATCTCTCTAGCGCTAAGTCAGTTCGTAACGACGTTACAGGAAATCTTGACCGTTACACGCGTGTGTTTGACACAGCTATACAAGCCGAACGCGTAGCAGAAAAATCAGAAACAACGTTCCTATATGTTGGGCAATTAAACGGTGATGTATTTACACCCGCAGAGCCTGCTTAAATTACTTACGCTTTTTAATCGGTAC
>JAMASZ010000299.1 GCA_023301585.1 Alphaproteobacteria bacterium
AAGAAGTAGAGAATTGTCATGATCCAGATGCAATCAAACATGGAAGTAGCTGATAACTCAGGCGCACGTCGCGTTGAGTGTATTAAGGTACTTGGTGGTTCACACCGACGCACTGCCAATATTGGTGATGTTGTCGTTGTATCCGTTAAAGAAGCGATTCCTCGTGGTCGTGTGAAAAAAGGTGCGGTTCACAAAGCTGTTATCGTTCGCTCACGTCATGGTTTAAACCGTCAAAGCGGTGAAAAAATCCGTTTTGATACAAATTCATGCGTACTGATTAGCCCGAATGGTGAGCCAATCGGAACACGTATCTTTGGCCCAGTGACTCGTGAGTTACGCGGTAAAGGTTACATGAAAATTATTTCACTTGCTGGGGAGGTACTATAATGGCTACTCAAGCTAAAAAGAATGTGTCGCAAGCCAAAATGAAGATTAAAAAAGGTGACCAAGTCATCGTTTTAACTGGTAAGAACAAAGGACAAAAGGGCGAAGTTTTAGAAGCTATCCCTACGAAGTCTCGTCTTGTTGTGAAAGGTGTTAACGTCGTTAAGAAACACCAAAAACCTACACAGTTTGCTGCTGGCGGAATCGTTGAAAAAGAATTATCAATTCATGTTTCAAATGTTGCGATTGCAGACCCTAAAACAGATAAACCAACACGTGTTGGTTACAAAGAAGTTAAAGGCGGCAAGAAAGTTCGCGTTGCTAAAGCTTCTGGCGAAACAATAGATTCATAGGAAATTGAGATTATGAGTGCAGAAACAAATAATAAACCACGCTTCAAGGAACGTTACGAAACAAAGATTCGTAAGGATATGAAGGACAAGTTCAAATATAATAATGACATGCGTATTCCTAAGTTGGAAAAAATTGTTATTAATATGGGTGTTACTGAGGCAACTGTTGACCGTAAAGCGGTAACAAGTGCAGCAGCTGATCTAGCGTTAATTGCAGGTCAAAAGCCAGTGATTACAAAAGCGAAGACATCTAACGCATCTTTCAAAGTACGTGAAGGTATGGATCTTGGTTGTAAGGTTACATTACGCGGCGCGCGTATGTACGAATTCTTGGACAGATTTGTAACAATTGCGTTACCTCGTGTTCGTGACTTCCGCGGTATTAATGGTAAGAGCTTTGATGGTCGTGGTAATTATGCCATGGGTATTAAAGAACACATCATTTTCCCAGAAATTGAGTATGACAAAGTTGATAAAATTCGCGGCATGGACATCATTTTCTGTACAACAGCAGTAAATGATGACGAAGCTAAAGAATTATTACGCGGGTTTGAAATGCCCTTCAAAGATTAATAAAGATTAGAATTAACAAGGAGCTGAAAAGCAAATGGCAAAAGTAAGTGCAGTACAGAGAGATTTAAAGCGTCGTCGCTTGATTAAAAGCAAGGCGAATAAACGCGCTGAATTGAAAGCAATTATTAAGAATAAAGAAGCAACTGTTGAAGAACGTTTCGCAGCTGTATTGCAATTGTCTGAATTGCCAAAGAATTCATCAAAGATACGTGCTCGTAATCGTTGTGCCTTAACAGGTCGTCCACGTGCGTATCACCGTAAGTTTAATTTATCACGTATTGCTATACGTGAGCTGGCTTCACGCGGAGAACTTCCGGGTGTAACGAAGTCAAGCTGGTAAGAGTTTAGAAGAGGATTTTTAAAAATGTCTATGAGTGATCCAGTAGGAGACATGTTAACCCGTATACGTAACGGTCTACATGCAAACAAAGTAATAGTTGAATGTCCACATTCTAACTTACGCGCATCTATCTGTAATGTTTTAGAGAGCGAAGGTTATATCCGTGGTCACAAGACTGAAGATGGTGAAAATAACAAAAAAACACTTTCTATCGAACTTAAATATGATGAAGGGCAACCTGCAATCCGTGAGCTTAAACGTATTTCTAAGCCTGGACGTCGTATTTATTCAAAAATTGCTGATCTACAACCATTCTATAATGGTTTAGGCGTATCTATCATCTCTACACCACGCGGTGTGATGGCAGATCACGGTGCAAGAACTGAAAACGTTGGTGGAGAGGTTATTTGTCAAGTTTACTAAGAACTTGATCAATATTTAAAAGGAATAAAGTAATGTCACGTATTGGAAAACAACCAGTTATCATCCCTGAAGGCGTAACGCTAGATGTGAATGGACAAGATGTAAAAGCAAAAGGTGCTAAAGGCGAATTGAGTCTTTATGTACATGATGATGTATCTGTAAAGATGGAAGATGGGCAAGTTGTATTGGCTCCTCGTTCGCAGTCTTTAACAGCTAAGAAAATCTGGCCTACTATGCGTACATTGGTTAACAACATTGTTATTGGTGTTGTTGAAGGTTACACGAAAAAGTTAGAAATCAAGGGTGTTGGTTATCGTGCAGCGATGCAGGGTAATACTATTGTGATGCAATTAGGTTTCTCTCATGAGGTTCGTTATGACATTCCACAAGGCATTACAGTTGTTGTGGAAGAGCAAACAAAGATTTCCGTAACAGGGATTGATAAACAGTTGGTTGGTCAAGTTGCTGCGAAAATCAGAGGATACAAGAAGCCTGAGCCTTATAAAGGTAAAGGTATCCGTTACGAAGGCGAATACGTCATGCGTAAAGAAGGTAAGAAGAAATAATAATTAAGTTATAATTTAGGATAAGACTATGACAAAAAGATTAACAGCAGCGCAACGACGCAAATTTGGTACACGTTCAAAATTACGTCGTGTCAATATTGAGCAAAACCCAAATCGTGAGGTTCGCCCACGTTTGTCTGTGCACCGCACTAATAAGCAAATTTACGTTCAAGTTATTGATGACATCAAAGGTGTTACATTAGCAGCAGCATCAAGCGCTGATAAAGACTTAGGTCTTAAAAATGGTGGTGACGTTGCAGCAGCGACAAAAGTAGGTAAATTACTTGCTGACCGTGCTAAAAAAGCTGGTGTTAAAAAAGTTCAGTTTGATCGTGGTGAATTTGTTTATCATGGTCGTGTTAAAGCAGTTGCAGAAGGTGCTCGCGAAGGCGGCATCGAATTTTAAGAATAAGTATTTAGGAATTTTAGGAGCATATTAGAATGGTAAACCCAGCAGAGAAAAATTTTGATCGTTCGCAAGAGCGCGAAGAACCAGAATTCATCGAGAAATTGGTGGCGGTTAATCGTGTTGCGAAAGTGGTTAAAGGGGGACGTCGTTTTGGATTTGCCGCTCTTGTTGTTGTTGGTGACGGTCGCGGTCGCGTCGGTACTGGTAACGGTAAAGCTAAGGAAGTTCCTGAAGCTATCCGTAAAGCAACTGAACAAGCTAAGAAGAAAATGGTACGTGTACCATTGCGTGAAGGTCGTACAATTCACCATGATGTTCGTGGTCAAGCGGGTGCAGGTAAAGTGTTATTACGCTCTGCGCCAAGTGGTACAGGCGTTATTGCTGGTGGTCCAATGCGTGCCGTGTTTGATTGTTTAGGTGTACAAGATGTTGTTGCTAAAGTTGTTGGTTCTAGTAACCCTTACAACATGGTAAATGCAACATTAGCAGCGCTACAAAACATGCAAAGCCCACGTCAAGTTGCTACGCGTCGTGGTAAAAAAGTTGGTGACATTGTTTCAAACCGTGAAACATCAGGATCAAAAACAGCACCTGCTGAAAAACAAGATTAATCAGTTTAATTAGGAATATAAGACAATGACTGAAGATAAAAAAACAACAGCCAAAAAAGCTCCTGCTAAAAAAGCAGCGGCAAAAAAAGCGCCAGCTAAAAAAGCTACTTCTGGTAAAACAGTGACAGTGGTACAAACTGGTTCGCCGATTGGTCGTAAAGAATACCAACGTGCAACTTTAGTTGGTCTTGGTTTAAACAAAATTGGTCGTACTAGCACATTAGAAGATACTGCAAGTGTTCGTGGCATGATTAAAAAAGTTAATCACTTAGTAAAAGTAGAAGATGCAGCTTAATAAGCTGATTTTAAAATAGGAATTAAGAAAATGAAATTGAACGAATTAAAATATAACGAAGGTGCGACACATAATTCAAAACGTGTTGGTCGTGGTATTGGTTCTGGTAAAGGCAAAACTTGTGGTTCTGGTCAAAAAGGTCAGAAAGCACGTTCTGGTGTTGCTATTAACGGTTTTGAAGGTGGTCAAATGCCTTTATATAAGCGTTTACCTAAACGTGGTTTCACAAACATCTTTGCTAAAAAATATGTAGAGGTATCTCTAGCACGCCTTCAGGAAGCATTAGACAATAAATTGATTGATGCTAAGGGCACAATTGATGAAGCTGCTCTTGTTAAAGGTAAAGTTATTAGACGCAAAAAAGACGGTGTTCGTTTACTTGCAACAGGTGAATTGAAATCTAAAGTTGATCTTAAGATTGCTGGTGCTACTGCAGGTGCAATTGCTGCTGTTGAAAAAGCTGGCGGCAAGATTGAATTAACGGCCCCTAAAGAAATCGAAGCTAAAGAAGCTAAGAAGACTAAGCGCGCTAAAAAAGCTAAGTAATTTATACTTACATTAAGAATTCAAAAGGCTCGCTTTATGTGAGCCTTTTTTCGTTCTAAGGAGAAAAATATGTCTGAAATATACATTAAAGAGTTGGAGCTTAATCAATGGCAAGACCATAAAAAGATTCGTCTTAAGGCCTTGCAGCAATGCCCCGGTGTATATGGTGCAAGCTATGACAAGACAAGTCAGTGTGGTGACGTTTTTTGGCAAGAACCGTTATCTAGTGATGATAGCGTTGTGTTTGGTTTATATGATGGTGATGACATTGTTGGTTTAGCGGGTGTTTTTACGTGGAAGGAAGATCTTTCAGAGAAAACGGCTATTTTCGCGATGGACTTTATTGATAAAAAATACCGTGGACAGGGATTAACGAAGTTAATTTACGAAAGTCGTATAAAATGGGTGAGGGCGCGTTCTGATAAATTTGATAGGATGGCTATTGCGCATCGTGAAGGAAATGAGCCTTCAAAACGCGCCATGTTATCTGCTGGATTTCAATATACAGCGTCCGAAATGATAGATTGGCCAGACGGTCAAAGGGATTTGGAACATAAATATCAGTTACAAGTGTAAAAAACTCGATTTGGTGACTTGCCACGGCGAAGGTATTTCTCTATCTATAACTGTTATATTTAAAAATTTAAATAAAGGTAGATTTTAATGTCTTCAGCAGCAGAACAGCTGGCGAAAAACGCCAATTGGGGAACTTTTTCTAAAGCGACAGAGCTAAAGCGTCGTTTGTTATTTGTGATGGGTGCTCTTATTATCTATCGTTTAGGAACTTATATTCCTATTCCTGGTATTGACCCAGTTGAGTGGCAGAAGATTTACTCTCAAAAAGGTGGCGGTATCCTAGACATGTTTAACATGTTCTCAGGTGGTGCGTTGCAACGTATGACGATTTTTGCGTTGAACATTATGCCTTACATTTCTGCGTCCATTATCATGCAATTAGGGACAGCGATGTCGCCGAAGCTAGAAGCTCTTAAGAAAGAGGGCGAACATGGGCGTATGAAGATTAACCAATATACGCGTTACTTAACCGTTCTTTTGGCTTCTGTTCAGGCATACGGCATGGCTGTTGGTCTTGAGGGAAGTGGTGCTGTTATTGACCCAGGTATGTTCTTCCGTATTTCAACAGTTATTACAATTGTTGGTGGTACTGTTTTCTTGATGTGGTTGGGTGAGCAGATTACGCAGCGTGGTATCGGTAATGGTATCTCCTTAATCATCTTTGCTGGTATTGTGGCAGAGCTGCCAAGAGCCCTTGTTTCAACGCTAGAACTTGGTCGTAGTGATGCGATGAACCCATTAATGATGCTTGCATTATTTGCAATGATTGTTGGTGTGATTGTATTGATTGTATACTTTGAGCGTGCGCAACGTCGCGTTGTGGTTCAATACCCTAAGCGTCAACAAGGCAACCAAGTTCAAATGGGACAGCAAAACCATATTCCATTGAAACTTAACACTTCTGGTGTTATCCCGCCGATTTTCGCTTCTTCACTGTTATTGCTACCGTTAACAATTGTTGGCTTCTCTGGCGCTGAAGGCGGTGACTGGACAGCAACAATTGCACGTCACTTACAGCATGGGCAGTTGGTTTACATGGTTTTATATGGTGCGTTGATTGCGTTCTTCGCGTTCTTCTACACAGCGATTGTTTTCAATCCTGAAGAAAATGCCGATATGTTACAACGTCATGGTGGGTTTGTTCCTGGTATGCGTCCAGGTAAAAGTACCGCGAATTATCTTGATTTTGTTTTAACAAGAATCACGGCAGTTGGTGCGCTTTACTTGGTGTTTATCTGTTTGTTGCCTGAATTTATGATTTCTAAGTTTAGCTTGCCATTCTACTTTGGTGGAACGTCCTTGTTGATTGTTGTGACGGTGACGATGGATACTGTGGCGCAGATACATTCACACTTGATTGCTCATCAATATGAAGGGCTTATTAAGAAATCAAAATTACGTAGTGGCGGTCGTAAGGGGCGTCGTTAATTCAACTATCTGTAATTGTTAAGGGAGTATGAAATGCCTTTAAATGTTATTTTTTTTGGACCACCGGGGGCTGGTAAAGGCACTCAAGCCAAAATTATCGAAGAAAAATACGGTCTAAAACAGTTATCGACTGGTGATATGTTGCGTGCGGAAGTTTCTGCTCAGACGTCTCTGGGGGTTCAAGCTAAAGAAATCATGGATCGTGGTGAGTTAGTCTCTGACCAAATAGTGATAGATATGATTGCCGAGCGTGTTGATTCTCGAGAGTGCGCTCAAGGCGTTATCTTTGATGGCTTCCCAAGAACTGAAGCGCAAGCCGTTGCTCTTGATGAAATGCTGAAATCACGCGCTCAAAATATTGATATCGTGATGGAGCTTAAGGTCGATGATTCTGCCCTCGTTGAACGCATTGAAAAACGTGCGAAAGAAGAGGGGCGTAGCGATGATACTGTTGAGGCGTTAAAGAAGCGTTTAGAGCAATATCGTAGCTATTCAGCAGATGTGTTGCCTTATTACGATAAACAGCGTGAAATCGCCGTTATAGACGGTATGGCGCCTATTTCAGATGTGACTTCTCAGATAGAAAGCATCTTAGATTTAGGTAAAGCTGCTTAATTTACAAATATAAGTGAAATAGGGTGTTTTTCCTATTGACGTGGGTGTTTAAATACATATAATGCGCCAATCTAAAGGTCTGTAGCTGGCGTTTGCCTATTCTGTTTTTGGCAGAAACTATAGGGTTTTGATGGTGTAGGAACCGGCGTCTATTTAAACGCAAGTTTAATAGATTTAACGGTTTTATTTGAAATGATCAAAAAGGAGCAGACATGGCCCGTATTGCAGGTGTAAACATTCCTGACCGTAAGCGCGTAATTATTGCGTTAACTTATATTCATGGAATTGGACATAAATATGCACTCGACATTTGTGAAGCAACAAATATCGATACTACTCGTCGTATGAACGAACTAAGCGAAGACGAACTAAACCAAATTCGTGCAGAAATCGACACAGATAAGTACATGATTGAAGGGGACCTTCGTCGTGAAGTTTCTATGAACATTAAACGCTTAATGGATATGGCATGCTACCGTGGCTTACGTCACCGTAAACACCTTCCAGTGCGCGGACAGAATACACGTACAAATGCGCGTACTCGTAAAGGTCCTGCGAAAGCGATCGCTGGTAAGAAACCAGTCGGTAAATAGGGATAAAGGAATAGTATAATGGCAAAACCATCAGTTAAAGCTACAAAGAAAAAAGTTAAAAAGAATATTACCTCTGGCGAAGTTCATGTTAATTCTACTTTTAATAATACAATGATTACCATTACCGATGCACAAGGAAACACAGTTTCTTGGTCTTCTGCGGGTTTAATGGGCTTTAAAGGTTCTCGTAAATCGACACCTTACGCAGCTCAAATGGCAGCTGAAGATGCTGGCCGTAAGGCGCAAGAGCACGGTATGAAAGAATT
>JAMASZ010000300.1 GCA_023301585.1 Alphaproteobacteria bacterium
ATCAAGTCTTCCCGCACATCCCGCAACGCTTGTTCCAGTTCCGACACCCTGCGTTTAAGCGCCCAAATTCTCAACACGTTCCCCATTCTCAGCGGCGCGTAGCGCCTCTTCTTTCTCCCACCGGTTCCGTTTGTCCAAATACGTCGGGTAGTGTTCGCCCGGCTTGACCCGCCTAAAGGCTTTGGCAACTGCGTTGCCTGAGCCTTCTGGGCAGACGCCCTCGGCGTCGTCAGGCCCAGCCCCGCGACCAGCGGGGTCCCTCCCCCCTTCTGTTTCTATCTCTTTCTTATCTGGTTGGTGTGCCATTTTGGCACGGTAAGTGGACAAAATGGCACGGTAAGTGGACAAATTGGCACCGTAAGTTTCCCGCTCTTCCTTTAACCATGCCATTTTGGCACCCTTCTTGGGGGCGCGTGGTGTTGCCCATGCGGACAGCCCGAATTTGTATACCGTAGCGCGTCCGTGGCCCCCTGTGGCGTAGGCTATGGCCTCAATGATACCGGCATCCTCTAGCGTTCTAAGGTGGCGCTTAACCGTGCGTAGGCCCTGCCCCCCCACTATCGAAAGGGTCTCTTTGCTTGGGTACGCTGTGCCGGTCTCTGGATTGCAGTGTTTAACCAAGCATTTCAGTACCGACATAGGGCCAAATTTGAGGCCCACGATCTCTGCGGTCTCAATGAGAGCGTCGCGATATTTAAAGCCATACGCCAGCGGCTTGCGTGCCTCAGTCATCAGCTTGCCCCAAATCCATAACGGATTGTCCGAGCGTCCCGGCGTCTTGCATGTTCTTGATGTGAAGATAGACCGACGCGCGGCCCCTGCCCAACTTACGGGCGATTTCAGACGGGCTTTGCCCAACTTCTAGCCGTATTCTGATCTGATCGTTTTCGGCCTGTGTCCACGCTTTGCCGCGCGTATTCTTAGGTACGGTTTTCCCTACCATGGTTCTGCTTCCCTCTAGCAAAACCGCCTTGATTTGTGGATTGTTAGCCCCTAGATGTAGTCCCCGAGCCTTTAGGGTTCATGCCCCCGGTCACGGTTGTTTTTGTTTGCAAATTAATCCACCCTACCGGGGGCTAACTTACTCAAAAAAGACATATTTTCCAAAGACTTAAGCTGACATAACCCTGATTATCAGACTCTAATCCACCGACGGTTGTTAATTTGTTTTCAAGGACACTTGTAGTCGGCACAATATATAGCTGTCAACGCCAAAACGTCCACAAATTTACCGTCTCTTGATCCCAAACAGCCCCGCGCCCATCAGGATCATCGTTTGCGGTGCGAAGTCACCGGACAAGATCACGGCAACCTCTGTTGCAATCGACGCGCCTTGCGTCTGGTCAATCGCGGCGAAAACGCCCGTCACTATCAACGCCGTTCCTGCCGACATTGCGGCCCATGTCAAAGGTTGTGCCGCGTTCATGGCGTCACACGATGATAAACGTGATCTTCCAAAGCCTTCACGCGGTCTGTCAAGCCTGTCGTGGTGGCGGTCAGCGACCCAATGCGGAACCAAATTCCGCCGATTCCGCCTATGGCAATCAGGCCAAGCGCAATTTGCACCATTTCTGCATTTTCAATCACTTGAGAACGCCGCCAGATTGCAGGGCGCGGTAGCTGACATAAAGGCCACCAGCCACAACGGCCCATTTGGTCAAGTCTGTGAGGCTGTCCGCCGCCTCGCCTGTCTCATTGGCGGCAACGGCAACAGTGCCACCACCTACAAGGCCGATAGCAATCCAACCGAGCAAAGGAATAGGCATCAGGACACCCCCTTAAAGATCACAAAGGCCAGCGCTAGAGCGGCCAGCGCACCTACGGGCGTTGGGCGCAATCCTTCGTCTGTGACCTCAACCAGATATTCCGCCAAAGGAATATTCATAATGGCAACGTTGCGCCCAATTTCCTCCACCTGTGCTGGCAACTCTTGCGCCGCCAGCATGTCGCCTATGCTGTCGAAAAGGTTGCCTTGTTCGTCCGTCACCTGACCTTCGGCTATGTCGGCGTTTTTCGGGTTTGTGAGCCAGTCTAAAATCATCGGTTGTCCTTACGTGATCCGCGCATATTCGCGCTTGATTTGTTCCAAATAGTCAACGGTCTCAGAGGGCCATGTGCCGTTCGATCGCTGTCCGCCCGGTCCCGCGTTATATGCGCGGGTCATCCACTCACGATCCCGCCCCCATTCCTTGTGCAGATATTCGAGATACGCAGTGCCAAAATAGATGCCCACGTTTGTCTGGTGAAGGCTTTGTGGGTCAGCGCGGTATCGGTTCCAGCCCCAGCGGTGCAGATCCTTCATTGTTCCGGGCATAACCTGCAAGACACCACGCGCACCGGCGCTAGAGACGGCCTGTGTGTTGCCTCTGCTTTCCTGCCACATCATAGCGGCGGCCCACGCCTTATTCCGCCGCGCCCATGGGTTCACGTCACCCCAGTATTGGGTCAATAGGTCAAACTCTTTCGACGCGCCGGTTTCTTGATCCAACACGAACGCGACCGGCGCCGGAATTGGCACATCAGGCACGTTGAAAATTGTGGACGCGGCAGGGGTTGCCCCCCCCTGCGTTGCCTGTCGCGACGCATCAATCAGGCTGTCGAGATAGCCGTTTCGATACGCCCAAAAGCCACCCGCGACCACGCCCAGCTTGGTTATGGTTCCTAGTACGCTCATCCGTCTAGCTGCGGGTTCCA
>JAMASZ010000301.1 GCA_023301585.1 Alphaproteobacteria bacterium
CCTTTCCCCCGCCCCCCCCCCCCCCCCCCTCGCGCTGCGAATGCTTCCTCGCCTTTGTTCACATTGACAGGGCACCAAGGAGAACGAGGAGGGCGACATGGACGAGACCGTGAGGGAGTTCATGAAGGGCGTGGCCGAGGAAGGTTGGTCCAAGACGCTCAAGGCCGCTACTGGAGCTTCCCTCCTGAGCGATGCCGGCGTTAACGTCACGGTGAGTAGAGTGATGTGTCGTGTGGTTCGCGTGTGGTCCGAGGGGCCCAACCGCGTGTTATCTTGCTCTATTCATTCGAGAGTACCGTAGGAAATGGTTGCAGACGTGTCGTCTTGCATGGCGAATGACGGCTAATTTTACATCATCGTTTCACCCGCTGCGCCGCACGCACCCTCGCCTGGCCCCATCCGGTGGTTCAGGTGTCGAACGCCCCCATCAACCCGGGAGGGCGCGACAAGGAGGGTACGGCCGTCAGCGCTGCATTGCACCTGGTCCTCCCGCTCGCGCCACTGTTCTGCCACCTGCCGAACTGGAAGGAGCAGGCGAGCCTGGACAACGCGGTGCTGAAGATGGCCTGGTTGGTCTACAAGGATGGTCCCGGCCTCCTAAGCTTTGCGGGATTCGTGGGTGAGCTGCGCACACACAGTGGGAGATGGCCTCGTGCGCTTCTCCTTCGTGCATGTATTTTTCGCGTCATGTCATGGTGTGTTCGTCGATAATAGCTGAACGGCAGCATAAATGTACTTGTTTGTTTTTGCCTTCGAGCCCCACTCGGAAGATGAGTCCCTACCACCACCGCCGCCGTCACCGTTTTATTTTTGTCTTCTGCCCCGGGTAGACTTCCCCCGTTGATGTGTATGAAGACCTCTCGGAGTTCCTTGAGACCCACACAGGGATGCATGCATTCACAAGACAGTACACCCCTCCCTGCCCCCGCAGGTGGAAACTCCTTGCAACATACTGTTTAATATTCTATTGCGATAAACCCTTGGAATGATCAACCACGGTCACAAAATCTCCCTTTTGTGGCCCGTGACGCTTTCGTCGGTAGGGTTTGTGTATGCCTTTCTCTCTTTTCTGTGTGCCACCCCTAGCTCATGACCAACTGATGCCCCTATACCCCCCTGCAACGGACTCTTGCCCGAACAGACCGCTTGGGAAAGCAGCTCAGCACCGCTCTCTCGGAACTGCACAAGGACCACCGAGTCTTCGCGTTCAAGCTTCTGAGGAGGTGGCTTGTCAGCGCCATCGAGCGCAACACTGACGGTGACGGAGATGCCTCCAAGCTGGAGGCCGCGCACCTAGCGAGGACGATGTGGCAAATCGCCCGCGAGCCAGTGGTGGGTGTTTTTTTGTTTTTTTTACCTATTGTCGCCTTCCTGGATGATGAGGAATGGGCATACCTTCAGTTTGTTTCGAGTGTGATTTATTCTGAGGTCAAGCATTTTTTAACCAGCAAGATAATCCAGTAGCATACATTTCACGAAAATCACCGCCGCCGAAGCAAAGGCCTATTCCTTGGGAGCACTTCACCGTGAAACAGGTTTAAGGTTTTCATTTTGAAATGTTACTACTATCCGGAAATACTGTTGTTGAAAATACTGCATCGAAATTACTCCACAAATATTTTGCCCGTGTTCCATTTCTCCATTTCCGGTTGCACACATTCATTCGTACTCCTCGCTCGTTGCTCCGCGGTTTGAAAGAACGACGACTTTATGGAGAAGAGGATGCACTTGGTTCTCAAGAGGATGACGAGCCCCGCCAAGCACACCCGGGGAGAGCCTGGCTCATCGACGGAGGCGGTCACCGCGCTCGACATCTTCGGCAAGGGCAGCCACAAGATCTGGTGGAACACCGTGAGTCTACTATCTTAGTCCTGTCGTGGCAGTATTGTTCACGTATCTACTCTATCGATTGTAAGGGTGTCAACCCCCCTAACCCCTGCCTCGGACCGTCCGTCCCACCCTCAACACATCAGAGAGATCGAGGGAGATAGACAACCGTGAATTCCACCAGACTGTTTACTGTTTCCTCTTTTTGTTGTACATATAATGGCTGACGAAGAGTAGCAGCCCGTTCTAGTTGTGATACACGAACGTTACCTTTAATTTCAAATTCAGCAGGAGTGAAATAACGATCACGAATTAATTGATAACCAAGTTCAGTAGGAGAAGTTGCAACAACAGCTTGCACTTCATGTCTACGCATCGGAACACGTTGGATTTCTCCATGACGTAAATTGTTACCTACTGCAATATTACGTAGGAAACCTTTACGTTCTGCTTGGTCTTCGATTGCTTCAGCAATGTTTGCACCTAAAGCTTCCCATGCAGCAGGAGAAGCGTTAGCTGTAGCCATTAAGTTTTCAGCTTGTTCTTTAGTAACGGCATCCTCAGCTCTATGATCTTCTTTGATTTTTCCTTGAGATGCAAGGGTCATAAGATTATCAATAGCTTGGACCATTTCTTTGTTATTGTGCGCGTTAATTTCTCCGTTAGAAGAAATAGCAGGAAGATTAGAACCTCCCATATTAAGCGTCTCGATAGGCGAACCGTCAGATAAAATGTGGCGGACTTGTCTTGCCTGTTCTTTATTACTCATATCTAATTACTCCGAATTAATAAATAGTTAAACAATCTTAGTTAATTGTTTGGAAAGTTAAATAAGGATTGCCCACTGTAGGACGGTCAATGATAACGAATTGTTTTAAAACTGTTCCGTCTCCACCCGAAGTAAGTAAACCGTTTGCGCCAAGGACAGGATGTAAAACACCTGACCAATCA
>JAMASZ010000302.1 GCA_023301585.1 Alphaproteobacteria bacterium
ATAATGTCGTGTTTGGTCATATATGTATTATGTTGTGATTTGATCGTCTTTTCAATTATCAATATATTTTATTTCCCAACGTCAGCTTAGGGTCGGATGTAGCCACTATCGGCCAATAGCGGGCATTGAATAACTTCAATCAATTTGGATCAATTCACATCCTGTGCCAGAGCGCTTTAGGTCGATCTTATTGTACGAGTTTAAAGGAGTTTGCTGCTGACCCCTTCAGCTTGTCCATCCGAAGGCTTCGAGTTTAAGGTGTTTTATCTCTAGTATTCACACTTATTCAGAACTAGAAAAATCTGGTATGGAGGCTTAACGATTCACTGTGACAGCACCCTCGAAAAGAGCCAATATTTTTATATGATATTTTCAATTAATGCTGTGGCTTGATCAAATGCCTTTGTGTCATTGAGAACATTGCTTGTGATCATCGCGCCTTCAAGGAGAGAGAGAGTTTGAATGGCTTTGGTCTTTGCATTCTTTTTTGATTCTTTGAGGGTGTAAGCAGTTGTTAGCCATTCGATATTGCGTTCAAAGAATATTTTTGTCTGTGTAGAAACTTCTGCGGGTAAACCGTCAATTTCTGCGCCGAGCATACCACAAAGACACATGCGTTTATCTTTGGTAAGCGCACTTCTAAATGCTTTAATGTAAATATCTATCGGATCTTTATTCTTTTGAAAAATGCCTTCAGGTGTCCCTAAATGATCCATGAATTTATCGGTGTAATAGGTTGCCACAGCAGCACCTAAATCTGCTTTGGTTGGAAAATGGTAGTGAACGGATGAGCTTTTTATGCCGACAGCTGTAGCAATTTCACGGAAACTAAAGGCGTTATAACCGCCTTCGCGGACCATTTTTTCTGCAGCTTCTAATATTTCTTGTTCTTTGTTTTCCATGGGAGCTCCCCCCTTTGTCTTTGTCTTTGTCTTTGTCTTTGTCTTTCAATCTATCACATGATAGGTAGCTATTGACAGTATGGATTATAAAAATATATAAATATCTAAATATCTTGTAACTCTATCTATCGATAGGTAGAATATAACTATAACATACATTCAATAATTTAAACAAAGAAAGGACATCATCATGTCAAACACACACGCAATTATCGTTGGGGGCTCATCCGGGATGGGTTTAGAAACAGCAAAACTTCTTGTTAAAAGAGGTGTTGAGGTCCACATCATCGGACGCAACCAAGATACATTGGATTCCGCTAAAACAGCTTTAGATGCATTAAGTGATGGTAAAGCTCTTACATTTTCAGCTGACCTTTATAACAAATCTGATGTTGATGGTTTGATTGATACAATCAAAAACGAAAAAGGCCATATTAAATACCTCGTCAATGCAGCTGGGTATTTTAAACCTGTGAGTTTTCTTGAGCATTCTGTAGAAGACTACGATGCACAGATGGATGTGAATAAGGCGTTATTTTTCATTACACAAGCGGTTGCGAGCAACATGAAAACGCATGGTGGCGGTTCAATCGTTAATATTGGTTCCATGTGGGCACATCAAGCTGTTAAAGCAACGCCGTCCTCTGCTTATTCTATGCAAAAAGCAGCTTTGCACGCATTGACACGTAATCTTGCAATGGAACTTGCTGATGATGGTATTCGCGCCAATGCGGTTGCGCCTGCGGTTGTACTTTCGACGATTTATAAATCTTTCATTGAGGAAGATGAAATCCCAACAACTTTGGCTGGTTTTGATGCGTTTCATCCAATTGGCCGTATTGGTCAGCCAGAAGATGTCGCTAATGCGATTGATTTCTTACTTTCGGATGAAGCGGGTTGGGTGACTGGCACGGTGATGGATGTTGATGGCGGCGTTATGGCTGGTCGTAACTAAAAATAGAGTGCCTCGTTTCACATTTTCGTGTAGCGAGGCATGTTGTTAAAACAATGAAAGAAGGATAACACCATGCATAGTATGGATAATTTAAAAAAACTACCTAAGTTAAGTAAAAGCGCAAAGGAAACAACGGACGCGTTTTGGGCTTATAACGAGCAGGTCATGAGCGATGGCGCTGTTCCTGTGAAGTATAAGGAATTGATCGCGCTTGGCGTGGCCTTAACAACGCAGTGTTCTTATTGCCTTGAGCTACACAAAAAAGGAGCCCAAGACGCAGGAGCAAGTGAAGAAGAGATCGCAGAGACAATTCATGTTGCTGCTGCCCTTCGCGCTGGTGCGGCGATTACGCATGGCACACATTTGTTTGATGAGTAACCTTTGATTTTGATGCCGAAATCTGCGATGTTTTAGGCATCTTTTACAACAATGAATGAAAGCGTGCTTATATGAGATATTTTATAATGATTGGCTTAGCTGTCCTTATTACAGGTGGCGTAACGATAGGATTGACTATGGCTAAAACACAAAAAATTAAAACGCATGGTATGCATCATGTTGGGTTGGCAGTTACAGATTTACAGGCAACATTACGGTTTTTTACCGAAGCTTTAGATTTTGAAGAGGTCGGCGGCAAGCCAGACTATCCTTCTGTTTTTGTATCGGATGGCACCATTATGGTGACGTTGTGGCAAGCGAATGAAGATGCGATAGCGTTTGATCGTAAGAAAAATATTGGGTTGCATCATATGGCTTTTAAGCTTGGTAGCTTTGAAGACTTGGATACCATGCATGAGAAAATAAAAGCTTGGCCCGGAGTTGAAATCGAGTTTGCGCCAGAACTTGTTGGTGAAGGTCCCGCTAGGCATATGATATTTGCAGAGCCGAGCGGTATTCGCTTAGAATTTATCGTTATCCCTGAATAGCCAGAAAGAGGTTGAGCATGTCCTTAAAAATTAATGATAATTTTGAGGAAAGGGTTGTGATTAAGCCCGAAGATTATCAATGGGTGGATTCCCCTATGCCTGGGGTTGAACGCATGATGTTAGACCGTATCGGTGATGAAGTCGCCCGTGCGACAACTATCGTTCGTTATGCCCCAAATAGTGAGTTTTCCACGCATAGCCATGATGGTGGTGAAGAGTTTTTTGTGCTTGAAGGTACATTCTCCGATGAACATCGTGACTATCCAACAGGGAGTTATGTTCGTAACCCCATTGGTACGTTCCATACACCAAAGGTTGGAACAGATGGTGCGACGATGTTTGTAAAGCTTCATCAATTTGAGAGCGAAGACATTGAGCAAAAAATTATAAATACAAATAATACACCCTGGTTGCAAGGTATGGTTGATGGGTTGACGGTTATGCCTTTGCATTCTTATGAGGCGGAGAATTGCGCGCTTGTGAAATGGGCGCCTAATACCCAGTTTAACCCACATAAGCATTGGGGCGGCGAAGAAATTTTTGTTCTGGATGGCACGTTTTATGACGAGCATGGAGAGTATGCGAAGGGCTCGTGGATCCGTTCCCCGCACCTTAGTGCACACACACCGTATACTAAAGAAGATGGAGCGCTTATCTATGTGAAGACAGGACATTTGCCAGAGAAAGTTTAAAAAGCTTTTGGGGGTATAATTACACGTTTATACATGGCGAATAGTCACGTACTATGAACAGATGGATCATAGAAAGATTATTCATATCGACATGGATGCGTTCTTCGCATCAGTAGAACAAAGGGATTCTCCTAAACTAAAAGGAAAACCTGTTGCTGTCGGCGGCGGTCACGAGCGCGGAGTGGTTTGTGCCGCAAGTTATGAAGCACGAAAATACGGTGTGCGCTCTGCAATGTCTGGAAAAAAAGCAAAAGAACTCTGCCCCGATCTTATTTTTGTTCCGCCTAGATTTGATGCTTATAAAGAAGCCTCTCAGATTATTCGTGAGATATTCCACGACTATACAAACTTGGTTGAGCCGTTATCTTTGGATGAGGCGTATCTCGATGTTACAAACAACCATTACAACATTCCCTATGCTACGCAAGTTGCTAAAGATATTAGGAGCAAGATCTATGAGAGAACGGAATTAACAGCTTCTGCTATGGACGAGCGTGTAGCCTTAGACCCAACTGATTTCGGTGGAAAACCAGAAGAAAAAGAACTGGTCACACGATTGCATCAAACGAAGGAAGGCATTCCCAAAAATGGCATTATAATTGATGCCACAGCACCGCTAGAACATGTGGTGGGTAAAATTTTAAAAAAGTGCAATTAGCCTGCAGCGGCTGCTTTATAGGTATTCTGTTAAAGAATTTTTGGCTGCAACCGTCAGTTTGTCCACCCGAAGGTTACAGGAAACCCTTTTAACCGCACTTTTACGCGGAATGATTTTTCACCTTTATTATTTTTACGTTCTTCAATAATAGCCATTTTATTTCCTTCCATATT
>JAMASZ010000303.1 GCA_023301585.1 Alphaproteobacteria bacterium
ATATTTTTTATGTTTGTTCAGAAACAGGAGATAATCGAACATTAATTCATCCCGATGATCAGCTGTTTAATGTCAATTTAGTGGGAATAAAAAAGACCGCGCTAAATCAATAGGTTTGATAAATAATTTATGATAAAATAATTTATTGTAAATAATATGATTTATTCTTCATGCCTTTTGAAACTGTCGTCCTTAAAACCATAGAATACCTCTCCATCCCTTCAGTTGTAGGGCATGAGCGCTTCTTTATAGAATATTTAAGTGATGATTTTCAAAAACTCGGCTTAAATACTCATATTAATGATGGTATTTTAGAAGTATCTGCAAAAAATCCCAACAAACAAATCGTATGTGCACACCTAGATCGTCATGGACTAATAAGTGTTGGTGATAATAAATATCGCTATGCAGCACGTCACATTAAAGAAAAAAAATATAACGAAGAAAACCCAACATCCAAGGCAATGCTGAATGCTATCAGTAGCCGTTTTGAAGACGAAATTGTTTTTGCTTATCACCCTTATGATGGTAAAAAACTGGCTGAAGGAAAAATCTCTCAATGTGAGGAATCAGCAAAAAATCATAAGGCAATATTTCTACTTAATGATGTAGAAGAAGATATGCCAATAGATACGCCAATTGCCTATGCCCGAAAGGCAGAGAACTCTGATGGTTTTTTAAAGGGACAAATAGACAATGTTATATCATTAGGAATAATTTATGCCTTGTTCCAAAACGGTTTTCAGGGCACTGCTCTACTCTCTACAGAAGAAGAAATAGGCAAAAGCTGGATACATATTACAAACTGGTTAAAGCATAATAATAAAGATACGAAAGAATTATTGGTAATAGATACCAGCCCTTACCGTGAGTCCGACCCAGTCGACAACAATATGGTTGTCTTACGTAACCGTGATAAAAGCGCTGAATTCAATGCTGAACTAACACAAAAAATAAAAGATAGATGCGAAAAACTATCTATTCCCTACCAAGTTAAAGATGAATTCTTCTTATCACTTGGTTTGTCTATTCCTGATTTGGGGTCTACAGAATTAGGACGTATTGTACAGAATAGTGACGGATTATGGTCTGGTTCTACAATTCAGATTCCAACATTGGAATACCACACGAGCTATGAAACAACGAGCCGTGGGTGCATTGATAATTATTACGCATTGCTACAGAATATATTAATTACAGACCCAATGATGTAGTTACTTATTTAATCCCAGCCATGCAGCACCACGAACACCTGATGAATCTCCAAAACGTGGTGGCTCTAATTTCGTATGAACAATATCCGAGAAAACATAACGCGTCCAAATTTTGGGCACCATAGTATAAAGCTCATCAACATTACTCATACCACCACCAAGTACGATAACATCTGGGTCAATAACATTTATTACAGTAGATAATGCTCGCGCCATACGGTCCACATAACGCTCTAATGCCATCTTCGCTTTTGGTTCACCATCTCGTGCATTCGTAATGATTTCATGTGTCGAAAGATCTTCATTTTCTACACGTTGATAATCAAGCTTAAAGCCTGTCCCAGAAATCCATGTTTCTAGACACCCTCTATGACCGCAGTAACATTGAACGCCAGGATATTCATTCCATTTTGGATTTTTTTGATAATACTCCACTTCTTTTCCCGATATTGGTGGCAACATATCTTGTTCAGCGAAATAGGCCTCGTCTTTTTTAGCATTCTTTGAAACTACACGCGGGTAAGGCAGCGGGTTATGCCCCCACTCTCCTCCTATACCATTAATACCTGATATAGGTTTCCCATCTATAACCACAGCGCCGCCACAGCCTGTTCCAATAATGACACCAAAGACCACAGACGCACCTTTTCCTGCACCATCTTTTGCTTCTGAAACAGCAAAGCAATTCGCATCATTTTCGACAAAAATTTTACGGTCTAGTGCTGCTTCTAAATCTTTTTTAAGTGGCTGCCCATTAATCCAAGTTGAATTTCCATTTTTAACTAAGCCATGGTCTCGCGAAATGGTTCCAGGAATACCAATTCCTATTGTTGCCTTAGCACCGATAGATTTCTCAACTTCCTCTACAAGGTTTTGAATATTATTAATTGTATCTTGGTATACATCTTGTGGTGACGGCACACGCTTACGATAAAGTTCTTTCCCACTATCATTCAAACAGATAATTTCTGTTTTAGTTCCACCTAAGTCAATTCCAATATGCATGCTAGTTCCTAAAATTTTTGTGATAAGTATTTTACTGTTTCTTTTAAAACTGGATATATATGGTACGGCGTTGTTCCTGGTCTATAGTCAGTTATAGGCTCTAAGTTTTGATTCAGAACTTCTTTCCAGTCACCTGTTTCCTTATCAAGATAATTACTCTCCAATAAAATAGATAATTGGTCAATGATCTCCCAAGATTTATGCTTATACTCATCATCATTCATCATAATTGACGCTGCACGTATGGTTTCCATTGTCGTCCAAATACGCTTATTAGAATCTATAACCGTTCCATCTGGGTTTTGGACGTTGAAAACACCACCATGTTCTTTATCTATCCCATTCTCAAGAATCCAAGAAAATAACTTCTTTATAATACTGTCAATTCTAGGATCTTTTGACTCTGATATATCTTGATATTGTTTTAACAACCAAACCCACTCTGAGTGATGCCCAGCTTCAATTAAATCACCTTTAATATCATGTGGCTTTAATTCGTTATCAAAAAATTCCCTTAATATCCCATGTTCTTCATCATAAAATTTAGAAATGAATATCTCCATTAAGTCATGGGATTTTTCCAAATAAATTGAGCTCTGAGATGTTTTATATAAAGCCAAGCAAGCCTCTAATAAGTGCATATGAGGATTCTGTCGTCTAATAGAAGGTACAGAGTGCAGCTCTTTATCTAAGACCTCCAAATAACCTAAAGTATTAGAGATTTTAAAATTCTGTTCAATAAAGTTAAATGTGGATTCTGCATATTCCAGCGCTAGAGAATTTTTTGTAGTCTCGTAATAAGAGGCGCATGACAAAAGAAAAAAAGCATGTGCGTATAAGTCATATTTAACATCAAAGGCGCAACCATCTTCTTTAATGCTAAAAACAAATCCACCAGTTTCTTTGACGTGATAATTATCTAAGATAAATTGAAAACCTTCATCAATTTTAGATCTATATTTTTCTGAATTTTTTGAAGCGTTACAATAAACAATTAATTGCCTACATTGCGTCAAAAGGCGTTTGGGTAAATCTATGGGTTGGTTAGAGCTATCTAATCTCTCATAGAAACCACCATTAATATTGTCTGAAAAGTTTTCGAACCAATTGGGAACCCATTTATTATTTGCCTGTTCAAGCAAACGATCTAAAAGGTGCCCCATTGTAAGTATCCATGTTTTATTTAACGATTGTAGAAGCTATTTCACGATAAAGCTTAGCGCTCTCATATTCAACTTCACTTGTTAAAGGATAAGTGGGACGACCAGAAAAATCAACTAGTCGTATATTATCTTTTTCACGGCATATGCCCGTTTGTGTTTCAATCACGGTTACAGGTTCGTCATTGACGTTAATCATACAATGAACACAGCCCTTTGGAAGTTCAATATCATTACCTGCTGTAATATCATGACGCTTACCGTCTGCAATTACTGTAAGAATGCCCGATTTAACTTCCCAAAGCTCTGCACGTCCCCTGTGACGCTGTAAAGACAGCATATTACCTGGCAATACCGTTAACTCTTTTTTACAAATTTCTTGTCCAGAATCATCTTGGCTATATTCTAAAACTTGATTAGTACCCCAAGGAGATCCAACTTTTTGACCCGCGAAGTACTCAGCAGTGTCGGAATCAAGCGTATACGCCTCTACAGCTTCAATAACCCCAATGCTTTCAAGGTTATTAAAGTTATAGCCATCATTCCACAGCTGGTTAAAATCTTTATTTTTCATAGGGTTAATTGGTCTATTTGTTCAAATCAAGTGAATATACATATAACATAATAAACTCAAATACAAGATAAATATTATGGCAATTATTTTCCTTGCAAAAAGTTGTTATTTCTGTTGACATAATCTAACAGCTTATGTTTTAAGAGAATATCCAACAACGCAAGATAGAGGAATAAAAATGGCAATATCAGCAACTGCTTCAACCGCTCCAGTTAACGATGATGTTACCCCAACTCCATTATCCATAGAAAATCTCGATAGGTTGAGTGACATTGCCGATGTCCCCCAATACAACGTTGAAGACGTCACTTCTGGTGTTTATCATTTAGGACCGAGCGCATTTGCTAGAGCGCATATCGCCGTTATGGCAGATGAGATACTTACAAAACTATCCAAAGAAGGGAAGCCCCTAAACTGGGGAATTACGATGGGCAGTTTAAAAAGCCCTACCGCGCGTGATTGGCTTAAAGACCAAGATAATTTATATTCCTTAATAGAGGCTGGACAAGAATATGCTAAGCCAAGAATCATTGGTAGCGTTCGTGAAATACAGCATATTCCTGATGATGTTGAAACTGCGATTGAAACAGCGTCACATGCAGATATAAAAGTACTCAGCACGACTTTAACGCAAAAAGGTTATTACTTTGATGAAACCGGAAATTTTGATTTTAAAGACGCCGACATCGTTGCAAGCCTAGACGATAGTACAGAAGAAACTTGCTCAATTGGATTTATGGTTGAAGTCCTTCGTAGGAGAAAAGACAGAGGTATCGCCCCGCCTTTAATGTTATCCTTAGATAACATGGCAGGTAACGGGACAGTCATGCGAAACGCCGTACTTGCTTATGCAAGTAAGGTGTCACCTGAATTGCAAGAATGGATTGCAGACGAGGTTAAATTCCCAGATAACATGGTTGATCGTATCACCCCTAAAACTACCGATGAACACATTCATCATGTTGCACAACAAGGTATAGAAGAAAGATGGCCAATAATCACAGAGCCAGCCGTGCAATTGCCATTGGTAATTGGAAATAACACCCTTGACCAAAACGACACCCCTGAATTTATACAATTACTTGAAGAAGGTAACCATGCTGTTGTTACACCAGATGTAATGGCTTATGAGCTTTTAAAAGTAAGAACCCTTAACGGTGTTCACATGGCATTAGGCTGTATAGGTCACGCTATGGGCTATCAATACACCCATGAGGCTATGGCTGACCCAGCTATTAGAAAATTTTCCTTAGCGTTTATGGAACAAGTAGGAGAAACATTACTGGACACGCCAGGTATGGACCAAGACACGTTTAGAGCAGAGGTTTTAACTAGACTAGACAACCCAATACTTTGTGACCAATTAACCCGCCTTGCACGAAATGGAACAAAAAAACTTCCTTCTCGCGTTTTACACACCATTACAGATTTGATGGCTAAAAATGAAGGTCCTAATGGATATCAAAACTTATCTTTTGCCGTTGCTGCGTGGGTAGAATATGCAAAGGAATTAGATCACGAAGGTAGATTGCCTGCAGAAGCAGAAGAAAAAAAGCAAATGCTTCAGCAGAGATGGCAAGACCACTTAGAAGAACACGCTGGCACGCTGTCAGATACTGCCAAAGAAGTACTTTCAAAAATTCCATATATTGATGATATTGGAAACCTTTCTAATGACGCATTAGAAAGGTTAAAATCTCTTCCACTGTTGGGCGAAATTTTTGGTGATGCTTCCGCCTTAACAACAGGAATAAAAGCAACATTTGAAAAAGCAATGAGCGTTGGCTCTGAACATTCGGAAACAATAAAAGTCATTAACGATTTTGTTTCCAAAGGTAAACATGAGGAAAACTTACCAGATCCTAATGATGCTTATGCCGCTACTATAGGTCTACCAGGTCTTTTATCTGATGATTTAGTAGACCCCTCTCCAGTATTCGCCATTGGTGAAATATTTGATGTAGCCTTAGCTGGAAATGAAGAATTAATTCGTAGTGTTCAGCGCAACCTTGAATTAATTCAAGAACAAGGTATCGAAAAAGCATTGCAAACCTTTATGACAGTTCAAGGTCAATCAATAAGCATAGCAAATGATAGAGGTTCACAAGACCCACGTATTGATATATAAAGATTAAACATCTAAATATGACGAGGGAAACTCTATGACTGCTCAGCCGAAAAAAATCAGTGAGAATAGCATTAAACTTTGTAACGCTAATCTAAAACACATAAGCCAAACAGCTGAGGTCCCTCAATATGATCGTGATACAATAACATGTGGTATTGTACATATGAGTGTAGGAGGTTTTCACCGTTCTCACCAAGCTTTATACATTGATGACGCTTTAAACTCTGGTGCGACTAATTGGGCTATATGCGGTGTTGGTCTTCTCCCACAAGATAAGGATAATATCCAAGCATTAGCAGACCAAGATGGTTTATATACTGTCTTAGAAAGAAACGCGGAGGCTGACACCGCGCGCGTGATTGGCGCTATGAAGGAAGTAATGCACGCCCCTTCAAATCCTCAGGCGATATTAGATCGCTTAATGGATCCAGCCATCAAGATTTTATCTCTAACAATTACTGAAAAAGGCTACTGCTATGACACTGACGGTAACCTTGAACAGAACAATCCAGCGGTTAAGCACGATTTAGGCAACCTTGCATCACCGCAAAGCGCCTTAGGATACGTAGTTTCAGCCTTAGCAAACCGTAAAGAAAAAGGCATGCCCCCTTTCACGGTTATGTCTTGCGACAACCTACCCGGTAACGGTCATTTAACAGAAAGCCTTGTTCTTCAGTTTGCTGAACTTGTGAATTCTGAATTAGCAGGATGGATTAAAGAGAATGTATCTTTTCCTAATGCTATGGTTGACCGTATTACACCAGTTACAACGGACAAAATTGTTGAGATTGTTGGTAATCAGTTTTTGATTAACGATGCTTGGCCTGTTGTTTGTGAAGACTTTAAACAATGGGTTTTAGAAGATAAATTTAGCGACGGACGTCCCGATTTAGATAAAGTAGGTGTTCAATTAGTTGCAGATGTAGACCCATATGAAAAAATGAAAGTGCGTTTGTTGAATGGATCACACTCTGCCCTTTCTTACATTTCTTACCTTATGGGATATCGCGAAGTTGATACGGCCATGGCCGATCCATTAATCGCTAAATTTGTACGTAGCTATATGGATCATGACGTAACACCGTCGGTTCCAAGTGTTCCCGGAATTGAATTAGGTCCTTACAAAGATAAATTAATAGAGCGTTTTTCAAATCCTGCTGTCTCTGACCAAGTACAACGCTTGGCCGAAGACGGATCTGCAAAAATTCCAAACTCTATTCTTCCATGTATTGCACATCAGCTAGAAAATGGCGGCTCAATCAAGTTTGCAGCTCTGGCATTAGCAGGCTGGTTCCGCTACCTAACGGCAGTGGATGAAGACTTAAAACCTATAGAAATCAAAGACCCACGCGCAGAACAATTAATCTCTGCAATGAAACTAGATTCACGTGACCCAACTCACATTTTAGGGATATTCGAAATTTTTGGTACAAAATTACCAATAAACACTGAATTCCTAGCTGAACTTAATGCAGCAATGAAGAGCCTGCATGAAAAAGGTACGAAAGCGACTGTTGAAGCTTATTTAAGCTAGCTTCAATTATTTTCATAATAAAATTGACGTAATAGTATATTTCAGTTATCTTGCGCCTAAGGTTAAAAATTAGGAGTAAAATATGTCTGTAATACAAAGAGTTGATGGCGTTGTTTTTGATCATGACGGTGTAATCTGCGACAGCGAAACCATTGCCATGCGTGTCGCTGGGGAAATAATTTATGATGAATTAAAAAGCTTGGCATCCCAAGGGGATCAACAAGCTGCAGAACATATTCAAGAAACTAATCGAGATGCATTCGCACAAGCTGTTGTCGTTAAATATGCGGGCGCTCACTTTAGCCAAATGCTATCTCCCTACGGTATTACCGCCCCTAAAGAACACAAGCGTTTAGATGACATCAAAATGGATCTAACCATCTCTGCTCTTGCTGCTGATGTGGAAACTTTCCCTAGAATGCGTGAAATGCTTTCATCGCTTATAGAGCAAGATATTAAAATTGCCATTGCTACAAGCAGTGAGCTTTCCCGTATTACGCCCTGCTTAGAGCGTAACGGATTAAGAGATTTCTTTATCGACGCTAATGGAACGGAACATGTTTATAGTGCCATAGACAGTCTTCCTACACCGACGCCGAAACCAGCGCCCGATGTTTATTTACATGCGGTTCAAAAGAGAGGAATTCACCCTAAAAGGGTTATTGCCGTTGAAGATAGCGGGTCCGGCGCTACATCCGCAAGATCTGCTGGCTTACCTGTCATTGGATATGTTGGCGGAACACATATTCCATTTAACAATATCGCTAAACACACCCAAATGCTCATGGAAAAAGGAGCTCACGAAGTTGCAGAAAGCCCCATAGGCATTCATCGAGCTATTATGAATTACGACTGCGTATCATAGACATAATCATAAATTAAAAATACAAAGCCAAATTTAACCTAATAAAAAGTTTGATAAACTTGACATATCTAGCTTGAACCTTTTATCTGGAATGCTGTTTCAAATAAATTAGGAATAATATGTAATGATTGTTGTTTTTGGCTCTAATGTCCTAGATATCTTTTTCGATTTGGAAAACTTACCTCCGAAAGATACTGCGCGTTTTCTTGATTCTCATGAAGAAGCGGCTGGCGGAAAAGGCTCTAATCAAGCTGTTGCTGCGGCGCGCGCAGGATCAGAGGTTCGTTTTTATGGCGCACTGGGCGATGGTGGTCACGGACGTCAGATGTATAAGAGCCTTGCCAAAAATGGTATTGATGTTTCTGGTATTGAATTCCTAGAAATGCCTTCTGGCTTAGCAACAATCTTTGTTGATGAAACAGA
>JAMASZ010000304.1 GCA_023301585.1 Alphaproteobacteria bacterium
CGCCAAATGATTATGATTTTGGCTTACGATAAAACTGCGGCAGAACGTGTAGCACGTGAAAAAGCAGAAGCAGAAAAACTAGCAGCGCGTAATACGCCTGTTGAAGCAGAGGCTGATAGCGAAGAAGCAAAAGACGCTGGCTAATATTATAATTTCAGGCATAATTATTATATGTCTGAAAGTTATATCGAAACCTATTACCGTGACACTCTAAACACTAACAATCCTCGTGAGGCTCTGACCAGCGATCATGACACTGAAATATGTGTCATCGGTGGCGGTTTGGCTGGGCTTTCAACGGCTATTGGGCTGGTAGAAAAAGGTAAGAAGGTCACGCTTATTGAAGCTAATCGCATAGGCTGGGGCGCCTCTGGTCGTAACGGCGGTTATATCGCAAAGGGGTATGCCCAAGGCTATAAACAGCTAATGAAGATGGTGGGGTTAGAGCATACAAAAGACCTGCATAAACTATCGACGCATGGGCGGGCTTTAATCAAAGAAAAAATTAAGAAATACAATATTGATTGTGGTCCAATTAAAAACGGTGTTCTTGGCGTTTCATGGAATAATCATCCTGAAAAAGTTAAAGAATATATTGAATGGATGCGTGACGATTTAAACGCACCGCTAGAGTATTGGTCGACTGAAAAAGTCAGAGAAGCATGTAAAACAGAGCGTTATTATGCGGGGTTTTATTCTCCCGAAGATTATCAGTTTCACCCCCTAAATTATGTGCATGGACTAGCAAGTGCCATTGAAGGTCATGGTGGTAAAATCTTTGAAGCCACAAAAGCGGATAAAATTGATGAACGTCCTGATGGTGGATACACCGTAAATACTGCCAACGGTAAAATAAAATGTGACCAAGTCGTTTTATGTTGTTCTATCTACGTTGATGATTTGAACAAAAAATTAAAATATGCCGCGTTCCCTGTTTATACATATGTGATGGTAACAAAGCCGATTGATGGTGCATTATTGGATACGGCGCTTAACACGGATTACGCAATTTTTGATAACCGTTATGCGCAGGATTATTATCGCCGTTTGCCAGATAATCGTATCTTATGGGGCGGTCGTGTGAGCGTCACAGGTGTTCCAAAAAACCTCGCAGAAATAATGAAACAAGATTTGTTGAAGGTATACCCGCAATTGGCTGGCGCGGTTGAGCCTGAATATGCGTGGGGTGGGTCGTTATGTTACGCACCGCATAAAATGCCGCAAATTGGTCAATTAAAACCAGGCTATTGGTATAACACTTGTTTTGGTGGTCACGGGCTTGTGCCGACTTCCGTTGGTGGAGATGTTGTATCAAGCGCCATTGCCGAAGGTGATGAGCGTTATAAGCTATTCGAGCCATTCTCTAAGTTATGGTTTGCAGGCGGACCGCTCTCTCCATATATCGCGCAAAGCGTATATTATGCTTGGCGTGCGCGTGATGTGATGATTTCAGGTTTCTCCGACTTCAAGCCATCATTTTTAGGCAAAAAATAATCATAAACATACCCTTGCAGAATCCATAAAGACGCGCTAAAACGTAGTCGGGAAGTCAGCGTGGGCGAAACCTCGCCGAATTTGGTCAGGTCTGAGAAGAAGCAGCCACAAGTGAATTTTTCGGGTCATGTCTGGCTTCCTTTTTCTTTTATTTGACATAAGCAATACAGATTTAGTATAATCTATTATGTCAAATAGTCTTCCTACTATGAATAGTTTCCAAAAGGCAGTTGTTGGTGCTGGTTTAGCACTTACAACCACGCTATCTGTTGCGCAGGCCGATATACCGGAAGAACCTAATATTGAAACAATAACAACTGACCATCCGGCGATTCAAGCAGCTTGCCCTCAATTAAGCACTGTGGGTTTAGTAGAAGAAGATTTGGGACCCCTTATATTCTTTGATTTAAAGGAAGAAAATACGTTGGATCTTTATGGTGAGGTTACCCATATTTCTGATGATTTTAATGGTAATGCAGAGGATATTTCACGTTTTAATATGCGGTTAAATGCAGGATCAGTGGTAAATAATTTTGCAGTTATAATTGATTCTCCAGGCGGTAGCGTTGATACGGGTAATAATTTGATTAATGCGATGGCAACAAGTTCTTCTTGGGTTACAACATATGGTAAAGATTATATTGCGTCTATATCAGCAGATATTTTAGTTGGCGGTGATACTAGATTTATTACAACTCAATCAGATATTTTAGTTCATACGGCTAGCGCGGATTATAGTGAAGACCCTCAAAAAAATGAGGTTAAGCCAGGTTACGAATCGATGTTTGCAGAAGACTATCCTGTGGATTCTGAGGAATATGAATCTCTCAATGGTGAATATGAAGCGACTATTGAATTTTATGAAGCTAGGTCAACCACTGGTGTTGATGAGACATGTTTACGGGAAATTTTTAAAGATCGTGTAGATGTTACTGTTCATCCTGATCATATGCTTCAATTAGGGTTGGTTGATCACATGATTGATTGGGAGAACAACTTTATTTATAGCGTTAATTTTGAAACAGTTCATATACCAGAAGAAGTTGTACCACAGATAAATACACCAAAGCCCGAGACATATCCTAAAATAGTCTTTTAAGACCTTTATTTTCTTGATATCTCACCCAATTTTATTGCCCTTAGGCTTGAATCGCTCTACAAATAAGACATGTCAGAAGATGCTAATAATAAACAAGAAGCTTACCGCGTTCTCGCGCGTAAATATCGTCCCCAAAACTTTGATGATTTGGTTGGTCAAGATGCTCTTGTACGTACGTTAAAAAATGCCATTGATTCTGGACGTATTGCACACGCATTTATGTTAACAGGTATTCGTGGTGTTGGAAAAACTACCACAGCGCGTATTATCGCCAAGGCTTTAAACTATACTGGGGCTGATGGCACTGCTGGTCCGACGACAGGTTCAACTGATGACTGTGAAATTTGTAAGGCTATCTCCGAAGATCGCCACCCTGATGTAATGGAAATGGATGCTGCTTCGCGTACAGGTATTGATGATATACGTGAAATTCTTGATGGTGTACGTTATGCGCCAACATCAGCGCGTTATAAAGTATATATCATCGATGAGGTGCATATGCTTTCTAAGGCTGCGTTTAATGCGTTGCTTAAGACGTTGGAAGAACCGCCAGAGCATGTGAAATTTATTTTCGCAACAACTGAAATTCGTAAAGTACCGATTACGGTTCTCTCTCGTTGTCAGCGCTTTGACCTGCGACGTATTGAGGCGGAAACACTTGCAAGTTATTACGGTGAAATTGCCACGAAAGAATCAGTTAAAGCGGAAGAAGAAGCTTTAACGCTTATTTCTCGTGCAGCTGATGGTTCTGCACGTGATGGATTAAGCTTGCTCGACCAAGCAATTGCTTTGGGTGATGGCAAAATTAGTGCGCAACAAGTAAAAGACATGCTTGGTCTTGCGGACAAATCATTGATTTTAGATTTACTAGAAAATGCCCTTACAGGTAAGATTGATGAAGCACTTGAAATGATGTCAGAATTGTACCGTAAAGGCGCTGACCCAATCGTCATTATCCAAGAGCTGCTTGACCTCACGCATTTATTAACCAAATTACGCGCCGTTCCAAAATTGGAAGAAGCGCATATTCAAATGGCGAAGGAAGAGGGCTCGCGCGCCAAAGAAATGTCGAAAGTACTGTCCATGCCAAGCTTGGGACGTACATGGCAAATACTGCTTAAAGGGTTAGGTGAAGTGAATATTGCCCCTAACGCCCAAAAGGCAGCTGAGATGATTATTATTCGTCTTGTGTACGCATCGAACTTACCCGACCCAACAGATTTGGTTAAAAAGCTGAAAGACCAACCAGCTATACCAGCAGCCACTAATAGTGTTAGTCCTGCACCCGCATCAGCTGGACAAAATGTTGCAAGCTTATCAACTAGCACTCAACAAACGCCTCCTACCCCTGAATCTTCACAAGAACCAATACCCGCACAAGCGCCTGCCACAGCGCTTGCTAAAAAAGACGACAACCAAGAAACGTTTGATGCAAACAAAATTCATGACTTGCGTGATGTAGTAAAAGGGTTTGAAGCAAACGGCATGATGGTTACAGCAACGCATGTTGCCATGCACGTACATTTGGTAAAGCTAGCAGAAGGTATTTTGGATATCCGCTTAAGTGACACAGCCCCTGACGGCTTATCGAACCAAATATCACAAGGGTTAAAGTCTATTACAGGTGCACGTTGGATGGTCAGTGTCGTGAATGAACCTGGGGCGCCTACAATTGCGGCTGTTGATGAAGAAGCAGTGCGCGCGCACCGTGAGGGCATTATGGCACAGCCATTGGTAAAAAATATCTTTGAGCTATTCCCAGATTCAAATCTAAAAAACATTTATAAGAAAAATTAAGAAAGTACAGACGACATGAATATCCAAAAAATGATGCAACAAGCACAAGTCATGCAAGACAAGATGCAGGAAATGCAAGAAAAGCTAGGCGAAATTGAAGTCGAAGGTGTTTCTGGTGGTGGCATGGTTAAGGTTGTAATGACCTGTAAAGGTGATGTCCGCTCAATCGTCATTGACCCATCAATTGTTGATGCTGATGAGAAGGAAGTTTTGGAAGATTTGATTAAAGCAGCTTTAAATGATGCAAAAGCAAAAGGCGATCAAACGATGGCTGATGAGACCCAAAAAGTAATGGGTGATATGGGTCTTCCTGCGGGCATGAAAATGCCTTTCTAAAGCATAAAAACTTATGCAAAAAATACTAAATTCTAAATATCAGTTCAAAGCTCATTATCGGCTACTGTTACTGCTTGGTTTAACTGGTTTATGCTTTTTCTCACCAGAAAATATTACTGAAGTTGTACGCGCTTCAATGGCAGATGCTTATGTTGCTGTTTCAACTTTTGTGGCAATTACACTGGGTCTTTTTTATACCCTCGAGCATGTTTTAAAACTCGACACTGATAAATTTTTAAATAAATACCCTAAATTACACGTTCCTATTGCCGCGCTAATGGGCGCAATGCCTGGCTGTGGTGGCGCGATTATTGTTATTACACAATATGTCAGCGGTCGTTTGGGTTTTGGCTCTGTTGTTGCGGTTTTAACATCTACGATGGGTGATGCGGCATTTCTTATGCTGGCGCGTGAACCTAAAACAGCCCTGATGATTTATGCGATGTCATTAATAGTTGGAACGATTAGTGGTTATATTGTTGAACGTATTCATGGTCGTGATTTTTTACGTTCTGAGCGTAAAACAAAACAAGAATTTGAAGATAAAGTCGAATTACCAAATGTAACAGACTCTTTAAAATATATATGGGCGTTGATTTTGATTCCTGGGTTTGCTTTGGGTATCGGAAATGCTTTTCAAGCAGATACGAACCTATGGTTCGGTGGATTAGGAGCGCATGACCCAACTTTATGGATTGGTTTTTGTGGTGCCTTTCTGTCGTTCTTTATGTGGAGCTTTAATCCGAATGCAGGACCTAGTATTGTTAATTTATCTGGAAAAATGACAGAAACAAAAGGGCTGGGGGTTCATTTTGAACGCGTGGTAATTGACACAAATTTTGTAACTGTTTGGGTTATCTTTGCCTTTGTTGCGTTTGAATTACTATTGTTGCTTACAGGTATTAATTTAGAAAACGTCTTTAAAGTTTGGGCGCCTTTATTACCAATGATGGCGGTACTCATTGGCTTTATACCGGGCTGTGGTCCACAAATATTAGTTACGACATTTTATTTAAATGGATTAATCCCGCTATCTGCGCAAATTGGAAATGCCATTAGTAATGATGGCGATGCGCTGTTCCCTGCCATTGCGCTCGCGCCTCGTGCTGCCCTTTTAGCAACAATATATACGGCTATCCCTGCGATTTTTGTCGCTTACGGATGGTATTTTTTAATGGAGTAAAAGATGAAAATTGTTACATGGAATATTAATTCGGTTCGCCTACGTGCGCCCATTGTTGTGAAGTTAATGCAGGAAGAAAGCCCTGATATTATCTGCCTTCAAGAAACTAAAACACTCGATGAATTTTTCCCGCGTGAAACGTTTGAGGAGCAGGGCTATAAGCACATTCATATAAACGGTATGAAGGGCTATAACGGCGTCTGCGTTCTATCAAAACATAAATTTGATAGCGCCGATATTCACGTGCGTGTTAAAAAAGATGATTGCCGTCACATCTCTGTATCAGTAAAGGGCTTTGACTTACATAACCTTTACATTCCTGCGGGCGGTGATGAACCTGACAGGGAAGTGAATGAGAAGTTTGGTCATAAGCTAGATTTCATCAAAGAAATGACAGCGTTTTTTAAGAAAAATTATACTGCAAATGACAACGTTGTTGTTCTGGGTGATTTCAATATTGCGCCACGGGAACATGATGTTTGGTCATCAAAACAATTGCAAAAAGTTGTATCGCATACACCAATTGAAATTGAAAAATTGACGGGCATGTATGACACCATTGATTGGCAAGATGCTATCCGTCACTTCGTACCTGATGAAGAAAAATGCTACAGCTGGTGGAGCTACCGAAACCGTGATTGGAAAAAATCAAATCGTGGTCGCCGTTTAGATCATATCTGGGTAACAAAACCGCTAAGCCAAAAACTGAAAAGTTATAAAATTCTAAATGAGTACCGCGATTTAGAAAAACCCTCGGACCACGTACCCGTGATGATTGAGTTAACTAAATAATTACTTCACTAATTTACCAGCGGCTCGGATTTTACCAGTCGCTCCGTCCTTTTGTGCCAATACAACGTAACCAGTTGCATCGGGCAAGCTTGATATATCTGCTGTAAATGCGCGTGGTGCGCCGTCCCATGTTCCTAGTGATACAATTTTCTCAACTGGGTTGGTGTAGGTAACGGCACGCCCAGTATTTTCTCCACTAGGGATTTTCTGACGATGGTCGCTATTATGGGCGAGCAGGAGAAGCGTATAATCGCTTCCCCGCTCTAATCCTTGAAGATTAGGAAGGGTGATCTCAAGGGTATTCGAATTGTCTAAATTTAAACCAATGGGTTTGACTGTAGCGCTCTTTATTTCCGTTTTAAGTGCGTTATTGATTTTTCTGGCGCTAGAACCAACCATTTCGTGGCTACCATTGATAACGATTTGCGGTGTGTACGCACCACGTGCATTTAATTTACGTACATAACTTCTCTGGCGGTCACTACAAAATTCCTTTGATAATGTGTCCTTCCAATGTAGGTGGTTCCAATAGGTCACATTACAACTAAGGGCAATAATGTTTGGGTTATCCTGTGCTAGCTCACCCAATAACCTGTCCGCAGGGGGGCATGACGAGCAACTTTGTGAGGTAAATAGCTCCAAGACGAGCGGATTTTGCGTGGTGCTTTGCTGTGCGTACGTGTTTGAAGCGTAAAGGCTCGCTAATAAACCTAAAAAACTTGAAATTGCTGTGATTTTTTTCATTAAAACTCCCTGATTAAATCTATATTCGTCAGGGAGTTTAAATTTGTTACATTATTTTAGACGCTTCATCTTATAAAGCTCCCAAAGAGCTATACATAGCCCACCTAACATCAACCAACCGACGATGCCAAATAACGCGTCTCCGATGCCATTTTGCGTACTCAAATACCCGATTAACAAGCTAGCAGGTATAAAGAAAAGCTGTGCAAGCAAGTTCTTTGTAGAAAGAATGGTGGCACGCCTTTCGGAACTAACCCGTTGATTAATTGCATTATCAACGCGTGGGTTTGCAAGCCCATATAAGCATGAGCCACCAAACATTAATAATATAATCCCTGCATAGCTAACGAAGAAGCCCGCAAAAAAGCAGATAGCAATCGCAGCTAAAAAAATGAAGAACAACATTCTTATGTTACTAACACGTCCTTGGAACAGATAAGAGAATTGGCTACACGTTCCTCCTAACATCGCGCCGATAGCTATCAAAAACCCAAAATAGAATTCTGGCACTTCCAAAGCCATGTAGTAAGGTTGCTGTGACCACATAATCAATTTAGTACTACTGGCAAGAACAGCAGCAAAAATTATAATGAAAGCAATTTCCTTATGCCCATGTAGCGCATATTTCATCGTATCAAACATATCGCGTACTGGATTTTTATCATTTGTGCTCATAGCACGTGGTGACTCAATTAACATCGTCGCAAAAAACACAGCAGGAATACATGCTAATACGGTTATTATAAAAGGTAACTGCGGATTTATTTCATACAAGATACCTCCTAAAATACTTGAAACTGCGAATGAGTAAAATCTCAAGCCAACGCGCCGCCCTTCAAGTTTTGTAAATTCTGCCTCGCGATTTATGCTCAATAAACTGTCATAAAGCATGGCCGTGTTTGTACCTGACGCTAAACTGACCGCCACGCCTAAATAAGCTTGCGCTAAAATTACAGTCAAAAATCTGTCTGCCAATAATAGTGCAGTAAAACCAAAAACATAAATACAAGCTGCCGTTACTAGTACGTGTTTGCGTTTCCAAACATCGGAAATCCAACCAGAAGGAACCTCTAGCGCAAAGACAACGCTCGCAAAGATAGCCTCAGAAATTAGAAATTGCTGAAAGCTCAATCCAATATGATTACTGTAATAGGGAATTAACACCGCAATACAGCAGAGGAAGTTCATGGAAATTGTATAATAATTTAATAATCTGACGTTTTGATACATCTTCTTTTCCTTTTAGAACCCTTAAAAGGAGAAAACAAAACTAGCCATATATAGGGGGAGTAATCGTTATCAGCCTTTTAAGAAATGGCTGATAAATGTTTTAAATCAACCAAATAGACGCAAAAAAATAAAGGGCGAAAGCGCATTTAAATGCGCGCCCTTATTCTCTGCAATATATTTGGTTTCTCTAAACATGCATTTAGTAAAACACGAAAATCGCGTTTTACAAAACTTTTATTTTAACCGCGTTTGCGATTAAGCGTTTAAAACTACGCTTTTGCCTTACGTGACGCTGACTTACGGTCAGTTTCTTTAAGAAGAACTTTTCTAAGACGTAATGACTCAGGTGTGACTTCCACCAATTCATCATCGTTGATGTAAGACATCATTTCTTCCAAGCTCATTTTCTTAGGTGTCGTGATTTTAACTGCTTCATCAGTACCTGATGCACGTACGTTTGTCAGTTGCTTCCCTTTAAGGATGTTCACTTCTAAGTCGTTGTCACGGTTATGTTCACCAACAATCATTCCCTCATATACAGGGTCTTGGTGTCCAACAAAGATTTTACCACGGTCTTGTAAGTTAAAGATTGCGTACGCAACAGCTTCACCTTTACCGTTAGAAATAAGCGCGCCTTGGTGGCGACCTTTCATTTCTCCCGCATATGGACCGTATGAATCGAACAGGCGGTTCATAATACCTGTACCACGTGTATCTGTAAGGAATTCTGATTGATATCCAATTAAGCCACGTGATGGACCAATAAAGACGATACGTGTACGACCAGAACCAGATGGGCGCATATCAGTCATTTTTGCTTTACGTTGTGTGATTTTCTCAACAACACTACCTGAAAACTCATCATCAACATCAATAATAATTTCTTCATATGGCTCTGTTTTATTACCAGCTTCATCAGTTTTCATCAAAACACGTGGACGAGAAACGGACATTTCGAAACCTTCACGACGCATTGTTTCAATCAACACACCCAATTGTAATTCACCACGACCAGCAAGTTCAAATGCGTCCTTGCCATCTGTTTCGTTTACACGAATAGCAACGTTTGTTTCTGCTTCTGCAAATAAACGGTCACGGATCATTGTTGATGTAAGTTTCTTACCTTCTTGCCCAGCATACGGAGAATCGTTCACTGTAATTGTGACCGCCATCGTAGGTGGGTCAACAGGATCAGACGGTACAGGCTCTTTTACAGCAGGATCACAAATTGTATCCGCCACAGAAGTTTTCACCATACCAGCGATACAAATAATATCACCAACACCAGCCTCTTCAACAGGGACACGATCAATACCGTCATATGACATTAATTTTGTTAGGCGGAACGTTTCTACTGTGTCCCCCTTTAAATTGAGTGCTTTAACTGACATGTTTACTTTTGCTTTACCGCTGTAAATTTTACCAGTTAGTGTACGTCCAAGGTATGCATCAGCACCAAGAAGCGTTGATAGCATCGTAAATGGTGCATCATCATCACCTTTTGGCTCAGGAACGTGTTTCAGAACCAAGTCTAGTAACGGGTGAAGGTTTTCACG
>JAMASZ010000305.1 GCA_023301585.1 Alphaproteobacteria bacterium
GATGAAAAAGCAACAGCAATGGGGCATGACGAAACTGACTTGTCCATTCAGGATTGGGTCGATTGTGGTGCGCGCGCTTTAAAGCCAGAAGGTTCAATAACAATTATTCATCGCGCCGATTTCGTTGATAAAATTATTCAAGCTTTGGGCACAAAATTCGGCGCATTAGAAATCATTCCATTATTCCCAAAAGTAGGTGTCCCTGCAAAGCGCGTCATTATCCGCGCTTTAAAAGCACGCAAGACACCTGCGATTATACAATCGGGTCTTACCTTGCATGACGCCGATGGCGGGTATACATTAGAGGCAAATAACATTTTAACAGGTGAAGGAGGACTCTACTTATGATCCGTATTTTAACACTTACACTACTAACACTAATTTCATTTAACGCCCATGCAAGCGAAGCACATAACCCAGAAGGTCTATGGCTGACGCAAAATGAACGCTCGGTTATTAAAGTAACAAAAAATAGCGCTGGAAAACTTGAAGGACATATTGCTTGGATTGTTGAAGGCGGTATGCAATTTGACGAGAAAAATTCTGACAACGCAAAACGTAATAACCCGATGTGTGGTTTAAAAATTATGTCTGATGTTACCCAAGGTAATAATGATAAGAACAAATGGCACAGCGGAAAAATATACAAAGCCGATGACGGCGATATGTATGACGTAAATCTTGAGTTGTTAAATGCAGGTAAAATGAAAATTCGTGGCTTTAAGGGGATTAGCTTGCTAGGAAAAACACAGCACTGGATGCGTGTTTCTGCTAAAGATTATCCAAAATGTAGTCCAGCAAAGAAATAAGTAAAGAAATAGAAAACTATGAGTGATAAGCCCTTAAAGAAAATTAAAAAATCTTTAAAAAATCTTCCAGCAATTGGTAAGTTTTTTATCCCTAAAGATAAAGTCATTGTTATGCGTATGGCAGGGGTCATTGCTGATAGCTCGAACACGCGCAAATCTGGCATATCACATCAAAAATATTCTAAGCTTATTGATAGAGCGTTTGATTACGAGAACATGAAAGCGCTTGCACTGGTGATTAACTCCCCAGGTGGCGCACCTGCACAATGCTCGCTTATTACATCACAAATTCAGGCGCTGGCTGAAAAGCATAAAGTGCCAGTTTACGCCTTCATCGAAGACGTCGCTGCATCAGGTGGGTATTGGCTGGCCTGTGTAGCTAACAAAATCTACGCGCAAGAAACTTCTATCGTTGGCTCTATCGGTGTTATTTCTGGTGGGTTTGGGTTTGAAGAACTAATCAAAAAACATGGTATCGAGCGTCGTGTTTATACGTCAGGAAAAGATAAATCATTTCTTGATCCTTTTGCTGCCGAAAAGCCTGCGGATATTAAACGTCTAAAAGCGCTTCAAAAAGCAATCCATACCAGCTTTAAAGACTGGGTTCATGCGCGACGTGGCGAGCGTTTAAATGGGGCAGACGCTGTTCTAATGGAGGGCGCATTTTGGGCGGCACCAGAGGCGATTGAAAAAGGAATTATCGACGGCGTTGGTGATTTAAAATCAATCATGAAAGAAGAGTTCGGCGACGAAATTAAATTCGTTGATATTGAACCAGAGAAAAAGTTTTTGTCGGGCTTATTGCCTTTCGGTAGTGAGGCACGCATGCAAGGGATTGATGGTGAGGTGGTGGTTGAAGCATTAGACGCGCTACACACACGCTCTCTTTGGTCACGTTTCGGACTTTAAATAAAATGGTTGATATACGCCAAGCATCAGAAGAAGACATCGAAAACCTATACGAGCTTTATCAAAAAATAGGGCATAAAGATGAGGGCTATTTCGAGCAATGTTTTGAAAAAGAATGCATTATTTTAATTGCTTCAAAAGACAATAACGATGTCGGTTTTGGATTGTTAAACTTTGAACCAAAATATCAGCTCTACCAAAAATTAGAAATTCCAGAAATTCAGGATTTAAATGTCATTCCTGACATGCGCCGTCAAGGCATTGCGACCGCATTAATCGAAGCTTTTGAAAACATTGCCAATGACCAAGGCGCAGAACAAGTTGGTATTTCAGTAGGGCTAACGAAAGACTATGGTCCCGCACAACGCCTTTATGTTCAATTAGGATATATCCCCGATGGCTACGGCGTCACGTATGACCGCAAGCATGTTACCCCGCGACAAGCTTACCAAGTGGATGATTGTCTGTGCCTGATGATGGTGAAAGAACTTTGCTGAAGAAAGTTTTACGTGCGTCATAAGCGCGCTGAGCTTCGTTTGTTCTAACTGTTTTTTCAGCGCCCAGTAAGACCTCTAAAGGTGGCACAGTAGATTCATATTTTGCTCTAAAATTGCTGGCTACTTTTGTTGTAATGGCAACGACCTCTTCAGGGTAATCTTGAAGTTCGTCATTGTCACCATAATGCATTGCATCAACGATTAAAATTTTACTCGCATCATTAAGTTTGGCACGACTCTGTGCTACGTCTTCAGCAATACTAATTGTCCCAACATAGTCAGCAATAACCTTATCGATACACAACCTTGTGAAACCACAAGTAGTTGTTCTTGATAATGTCCGAGCTTCACCTAACATATCTTGGAAGTGCTCGCCTAGTTTTGGTGCTGTATTGGTCATTTCATCTATCCTGACGCAGTTATAAATATTACTCGTTTTAACAATGACCCTCAATACTGTCAATATATTTCCGTAATTACGTTTTTTGGGGTTGGATTTTAACGGTGAATCTGTATAAAGTCTGAATCATCAAATCTCGCTTTAAATATAAGGGAATAAGGACTTATCATGACCAAATGGGTATATAACTTCGGTAAAGAAACTGATGGTAAAGCGGAGATGAAAAATCTCCTTGGTGGAAAAGGGGCTAATCTAGCCGAAATGTCCTCGCTAGGCTTGCCAGTACCACCTGGATTTACAATCACAACCGAAGTCTGCACTGCGTTCTACGAGAATGAGCAAAACTACCCAGCTGAGCTAAAAGCCGCTGTTGAAGAATCTCTTAATAAAGTCGAAACTCAAATGGGTATGAAATTTGGCGATGTGGAAAACCCGCTCCTAGTTTCTGTCCGCTCTGGCGCTCGTGTTTCTATGCCGGGCATGATGGACACAGTTCTAAACCTTGGACTAAATGATGAAACAGTGCAGGGCTTAATTGCCAAATCTGGTGATGAACGTTTTGCATGGGATTCATACCGTCGCTTTATCCAAATGTATGGTGATGTTGTCATGGGCGTAGAGCATCATGATTTCGAAGACATTATCGACCAACATAAACGCGATGCAGATGTATCTGAAGATAC
>JAMASZ010000306.1 GCA_023301585.1 Alphaproteobacteria bacterium
CGAGTCTAATTGTAATTACCAAGCTTCGCCGCCTTACAGACCCGTGGCGGCGGGAGAAGAGACGGGATGATTTAGATATATTGTGTACATAGTAATATTGTTAAAAAAGATAAACACACAGGAATAAACTAAAGTTTCAGCGAAACTGTTGATAAAAAAAAAGACGCACCTAAACGTCTTGTTGTCGCGAGACGAGGACCTCCAGGGCAGCTGCCACGTCATTCGAGGAAAAAGGTTTTGTGATTGAGATCGTCTTCGTGTCCGCGGCGACATCGTCGGCGATGAACTGGCGCTCGCCGCTGCAGAGAATGCACGGCAAGCTCGGGGGCAGGCCGCGGACTTGCCCCCGCCGGATGCTCCTGATGAAATCGGGGCCGGACTCGCCCCCCGGCATCGAGCTATCTGTGATGACCACGTCGAACGCCCGTTCGCCACGAGAGGCGAAATCGCGAGACTCTTCGGCCGACGAAGTATCGACCACCTCGCACCCGAAAGAGGACAGGTACTTCGCCATGAGCTTACGGATCACCAGAGAGTCGTCCATTACCAGAACCCTCAGCGAGAATCGGACGGTGGAGATGGTCGTCTTCTCATCATTCTCGGACGGATCCTCCCGAGGAAGAATCAGTGAAAACGTGCTCCCTTCTCCTTCGCCGGGGCTCGACACCCTGACCTTTGCGCCAATGGTGTTGCATATCTTCCGCACGTTGGCGAGGCCCAGGCCGGCGCCCGAGTTGACCTCGGATGCACGCTCCCCCCTGTAAAACAGGTCAAACACCCGCGAAACGTCCTCCGAGCTCAGGCCTATTCCGGTGTCCGACACGTCGATCAGGATACCATCACTCTCCGAAGAAGCGTCGACTCGCAAAACGATCTCGCCGCTCTCCGTGTACTTGACGGCGTTGCTCACCAGGTTGCACACCAGTTGGTGCAAGCGTTCTCTGTTCGTGCGCGCTACCGCGGTGCCATCGCTCACGATGCCGATGCATTCGAGGCGAGCCACCACGCGAGCTTGTTTTCCACCCAACAACAACAAGCCCCTCGCCACCACCAAGTAGATCTTCATCACTTCTACGGCGTCAACGCCTTCTTTCGAGACTGCGCGACCGCCAGCCTTGCTCATGTTCATCATCTCGACCATGTCGGAGATCAGCACGTCGTTCAAAACGTTGATGGCCTGGACGATGCGGAGTGTTTCGCCCGCCAGCTCCCCAGACTTTTGCTCACAGACCGCCTGGATCAGGGTGAAGTTATTCCTCATGTCGTGTCCAATCCTGTAGAGATCCAGCGTCTGTCGCTCCCCCACGTCCTCCGCCTCGCGGCGACGCTTCCTCTCGCACGTTTCCAGCGCACGCAGCTGCGACACCATAATTACCACGAAAGCGCTCAACGCCGTGAGCATCGTCATACCCATGTGCGTCCCTAGGAGGACCGCCTCGGCGCCACCGCCCGATATGACGTACACGAACGGACCCCTGCCGCTGGCCGTCAGCCCGAGGATGGAACACGTGCACGCCAGCTGAATCAGGCTCGCGCAGAACTGATCCGTGTACGCGCTGACCCCAACAAACATCCCGAACACCACCACGATGGCGGCGAACCCGAAAAGGTGGTAGTTCGTGAAGGAAAAAAGAAACGCAACGGCCAACAAAACGACCGCGCCGTGCAACAACCACCCGTGCGAGCTGGGACGTCCTCTCCACTGCACTGGGACCACGAGCAAGGGATACAGAAGCGCCGCGGTGCCGGAAATGTGACCGAGGCTGTAGTTCGAAATTACAGAAAAGAAATCGACGTCTTCGCCGAAATACCAAAAGCCGAGACTCCCCGGGATGCTTGCGGCGAGGCTCGACAAGAGCACCGGAAAAATAAGGAAAACGCCGAGGAAGCGAAGGGTGCACAACTTCTTCGGGGACAGCTCGGGGAAGAATCTCTTGGTGAGACAGTAGCCGAGCGCCTGGCCGAGACCATTGCTGACACAGACCGCGGTCAGCAGAGGAACCGGAAACCTTTCGTAGCGCAAACACACGTACGCTGCCACGCCGGTTGCAACGAGCACGACTCGTTCCACCCAATACTTGTCGGGGGTGTGCAACATCGCGGCGATCGTGATGGCGCTCTGCGTCCACCAAAATATTGTTCCCCCGGGCGTCGCAAACACCTTCACGCTGACCAGAACGCCGAGGAACTGTGCGACGAATCCGGTAGTGACGCGTCCTACCGTCGCAAACATTGTCGCGCCGATAGGTACCCCCGTACATAAGAAAAATATTTGAATTGATGCTGCGATTACGACACAAACATCCTAATTTTTTGTCATCACAGTAGAACGCGTGGCGACCGCTTGACTGAAACTGTCAAGTTTATTTATTGTTGACTTTGCTGATGTGTTGGTCGTGTGTACGCTGAATAAAGCAAATCGTCCGCGTCAGTGCGATGTATTCTCGGCTGAGATGAGACTTTGAGGAAGTCTTTTCTCACGCGCGAAAAAGTTCAGTCACGTCATCAGCGACGTTAAAGATAAATCGGCCGTCTAAGGCGACCATTTTACCTTGACATCTTAAAATATATATACTATAAGGCATGCAAATGAAAACATTCGAAATTGATATCACTGGCTACCGGTGTTCGAAAATGGTGTACTTCGGGATATGTTGTGTGGTTGCCACGGCTACCTTTTTCTCAGCAGAGTTTACGCACAATACACGCCTCAGTTCTGAGATATCAACTCTGCATATAGAGAGTGTGGGCATACACTCTGAAATTTCAAACCTTTTCCTCTCTGCCGTCAAGCAGGGGGGCGTCACCGTGTCGCTCAACCTTTTCAACGTTTCCCTTGACCAGTTTTTGATTCTGTCAGAAGCGTACGCAGACAGGAATGATATCGATCTCCTGATTTACTCGCCGTTGGTGTCACCGGACGGGTTTACGAGGAAAGAGTTTGAGGCCGAGTCGTCCAGGATACACGGTTTCGAAGTATCTACCACAGAACTTGTTGACGGGGAATTAGTACCGAAGGCATCCAATGACTCACAGGGGATGTCGTGGCCGGTTCACTACAGATACCCCGAGAACCCTTATTTCATTGGGTACGACATCTTTACATCCGCGGCCATTCGTACTGGGATAGAGAGCATGCTCAGAACAAAACGGATAGATGTATCGGATCCCATCAAATTCATCGACACGGATGAGCTGGGTCTGCTCATACTACAACCGGTGTACAGTAAGGCTGATAATAGTACTGTTATCGGTCTAGTCGCACGCGGAATTCGGTCCAGCTATATCATTGCTTCTCCCACTATACAGTCATTCTTGGCCGTCCACCCCTTTTCCGAGATAGAAGTGTTTCTTTCAAGAAAAGAGGGTACACCGATCGTATTTCACGACCCCGACCCTTCGGTTGGTACAAACACCAATTCCGTAACGGATTGCCCTATTGTGGAGTACACAGATGACGTGGATATGTACACGTGTATTTCCGACCCGCGATCGGTGCCTAGATCCACCGCTTATTTACTCATTCTGACACTCGGTGCGCTGGTCGCGGTCTCTCTCTCCGCCTGCTTTAAGTGTGCTGTTGATTCTGCACAAGAATCGAAGTTCAAGTCGAGATTTATTGCGGATATCTCTCACGAAATCAGAACACCGATGAACGGTATCATGGGCTCCGCCGAGCTTCTCCGAGACCAATCATTGAACCCCGTGTGCACAGAATACGTAAGGATGATTTTTTCCTGCTGTACTTCTTTGCTGACCATCATCGATGATGTACTCGACCTATCCAAGATACAAGCAAAAATGATGAATATTCAGGAAGTTCCGATGAAGATACACACGACTTTCCATGACGCAGTCAATGCCACATGGGTGGGTTACGCCAGGAGCCCTCATTTTAAGCCAAGCGTGTCAATTGTGCTCGAAATGTCCACTAACTCGATGCTCTCGAAGGTGCGAGGGGATCCCGCTAGGATTAGACAGATTGTATGCAACTTGGTTTCGAACGCACTGAAGTTCACGGACGGCGGGGTAACGAAAGTCACCGTGGGTGTAGCCGAGGGCCCGACTACGGGAACAGTTTACATACGTGCCAGTGTATCCGATACGGGCATCGGAATGTCCGAAAAGGCCATGAAGAGGTTATTTCAACCGTTCTCACAAGTCCACCGGGGACGAGACGTTGGTGGCACGGGACTGGGTCTGGTCATAACACAAAAACTAGTCTCGCTGATGAATGGGAACATTACGTGTCAAAGCAAGCTGAAAGAAGGTACGACCTTTTCTTTTGACGTTCTCACGAGAGGAGAAATTTGCACATCTCACAGCTGCGGAGAAAAAGTATTCCACACCTTTGATATGTCGAGTGGTTTTCTAGAAGAGCAAGCGGGCAGCCATGGGTCGAGCTCCGCCGATTCATATAACGTGTCGAATTTTGAGTCGGGCGAAATAGGTTACGAACACGTGCAGCCACATGTTCTCGTCGTGGACGACAATGCGATGAACAGGCGTATAGCGTCAAAGCTACTGGAATCGTTCGGATGCTTCGTCGAAACCGCCAACAATGGTATCCAAGCAGTGCAGGCGTGCGAGTCGTCTTTATTTTCGCTCATAATAATGGATAAGGTAATGCCGGTCATGGACGGTGTGACGGCTACCCGAGCAATACGCGCTGGCAATGGCCAAAACAAAGCAACGAGAATAGTTTTCCTTACCGCAACGGTGTCAGCGGATGCCATCGTGGAGTGCAATGAGGCCGGGGGAAACGATTATCTGACGAAACCAGTTTCAAAACATTTGATGTACGACAAGCTCTGCGACAACCTTATTGCAGAAGAGGTGTTGGCGATGAAGAGACACCTGGCGCAAGAAAGAAAACAAATAACTCCGCCCAGGCGACGGCTGAAAACTACAATATAAAGGCAAGTTTCGGACAGAAGAACACCATGACCCGAAAATACATTGCACTGACGCGGACGATTTGCTTTAGCGTACATACGACCAACACAGCAGCGGCGGGATTGCATTGTCCACGGTTGCGATCAGCGCGGCCGTTTTACGTACTGCGAGGACGAAGATGACGAACATCGAGGCCAGGACGAAGGTGGTCAAGACCAAGGCGCAGCACGATGGCGATAGACAACATTTACGACAACTGGTCCGGCAGCGTACGCTCGCAGGACATGACTCCCTTTGTATCCGACGGCGAGTCTAATTGTAATTACCAAGCTTCGCCGCCTTACAGACCCGTGGCGGCGGGAGAAGAGACGGCATGATTTAAATATATTGTGTACATAGTAATGTTGTTAACCCTAAGTATGTCAACACCGGGTTCTATCAACGTCAATCTGAAGCGCTTCAACTGCAAGGCTGCGATGTCCGTGAAGTGCACCACTGTCGTCATTGGGAAAAGGAACACCGGGAAGAGCGTGGTGATCGCCGAGCTGCTGTACTACCTTTCCAAGCAGAAGGTGCCGCGCGCCTGTGTTTTCTCGGCCACGGAAGAGAGTAACCGGTTCTTCTGCAGACATATCCCGGATTCCTTTATTTTTGACGAGAAGAACGTAGAGGGAAAGTTGATAGAGATTGTGGAGCAGCAGAAACGTCTGCAGCTCCAGAAGGACATCGGAGAAATCGATAAAAACACCGACTTGCGAATCGTCATTGTTCTCGACGACATGGGATACAACCGCAAAGTGTTGACGAGCCAGATTCTCACGTTTATCTTCATGAACGGGCGGCACTACGACATCACGCTGATTGTTGCCATCCAGCACGTGATGCAGCTTACGCCCGCGCTCAGGAGCAACACCGACTACGTAATTTGCCTGAAAGAAGGAAACAAGAATGTCATGAGAAACCTGTACGAGAACTTTTTTGGCGTTTTTGAGAAGCCCATACACTTTAAGAACGCGTTCGACGCGTGTACGAAAGACTTTGGGTGCTTAATTCTGAACAACACCGTGACCAGCGTGCTCGTGAACGACACGGTGAACTGGTACAAGGCGACTCCCAACCGGGTATTCAAGTTTGGTTCAAAAGAGTTTTGGAAGTACCACGACGAACGGTACGTAACAATTCAGGACAGGTACTTGTTGCAGAATCGGCCTTCGGCGAACACGACCAGATCGAGCGACGGCACAATCGTGATACACAAAGTGTAAGTTCGGAAGAGTGAAACTGTTGTCTTCGCTGATCTCGAGGCTATGTCCGCGTAATTCACACAGTCCACGACCTTTTCAAGGAAGGTTTCCCCACAGGCTCCCTTGTCTTGAATCTGCACAGTTCTCCCGCGAGCTTGGGGTGAGAGAATGCAAAGATGAAGCCGCACCCGTCGCAGACTTTTTGGCCGTAGTCACTGAGGTTCAGGCTGCACAAAGGGCAGTAATAGTGCGTGGACCGTCTCATTTTCACCTTGTGTGGCGGGGAGGTAGGGGGAAGGCGCATCTTGCTTGCTTTATGGAACTCGCGGTCGCCCCGCGTTCTACTTTGATGACAAAAAATTAGGATATCGTAAGACGCGTTCACCAATTAAATGTAGTGTTACATATACAAGCGCACAGCCATGAAGTTGGGTGCAATATGAGCGAGTCGCCCGCGGAGTAAGAAGAAATCTCCTGTCCCGACAGGGCCCTGTCGTAGATCAAGAAGCGTCTTCATCAACGCCCAACCACTGGAACGTCTTCTCATCGTTGACATCAACATCGGATAGAAGGGCTGTCCAGCGGTGCTGAGATGCATATGTGGCACCCCCGCTGTCACCTCCACCGATGCATCCATCGGCCTCTCGCGTGTCGCCTCCGCTGTCACCCCCGCTGTCACCTAGACCGACCCCTCCATCGGCCTCTGCCGTGGCTCTGGCTCTGGCTTGTTCGCCGGCACCTCCGCTAACTCCTCCGGGTTGCTTGGTGCCACATGCGACATGTTGTTCTCGTTCCAACTCCTTCACTCGCCGCAGGAATGCCAACAGGAAGACTTTGTTGTGTTGCGGCGACACCTTTGGCTCGACGACGTGTCGTTCCGGACGAGTATACACTTCACACTCGGAGAGATGTCCCCGGTGCTTGATTTCCAGCCCGTTTTTCGCGTGTTCACTTTTCTGCTTCTCCAAACGCTGCAGCTCCATCTTTTTCTCATCGTGGTGCTGGGGCGTGTTGTCTCGGGCATGCTTGATTCGAAGGTACTCCGTCCTCTTCTCCAGCTGGAGCCCTTCAATGCCGTGTTGTTTCCACTCCTCCTGCACTTTCTTGTATTTCCTGAAGATGGAATTCTCTTTCTGGAGAGCCAGAATCTCGTCTTGCTGAGACACGAGGCCCTCCAGAATCACAGAGGCTTTGCCGTAGTCTATGCACGACGCGGACGAGTGAGCCGGGGGAGCCGGGGGAGCCGGGGGAGCCGGGGGAGCCGGGGGAGCCGGGGGAGCCG
>JAMASZ010000307.1 GCA_023301585.1 Alphaproteobacteria bacterium
GTAATGAAGTTGCTGTGGTTGTTTCTGCCATGTCTGGTGTGACCAATCAGCTTGTTCAATATTGCGATGATATATCGGAAGAATATGACCGCCGTGAATATGACGCCGTTGTGTCTAGCGGGGAGCAGGTCACTGCTGGTCTTATGGCGATTGCTTTGCAAAAGCTTGGGGTGCAGGCACGCTCATGGTTGGGCTGGCAAGTTCCTATTCTTTGCAGTGAAGCGCATGGCAAGGCGCGTATTGAGGATATTGATAGCTCTAAGATGATTGAGCGCTTTAAGGAAAAGGACGTTGCTGTTCTTGCTGGTTTTCAAGGGGTCACAGAGCGTGAGCGCATTGCGACGCTAGGGCGTGGTGGCTCTGATACAACGGCGGTGGCTTTGGCTGCGGCGTTAAAAGCGGATCGTTGCGATATCTATACAGATGTTGATGGTGTCTACACCACAGACCCGCGCATTGTTAAGAAAGCACAGAAAATCGAAAGCATTTCATATGAAGGTATGTTGGAGTTGGCGTCCTTAGGGGCGAAAGTTTTGCAAACGCGTTCGGTTGAAATGGCGTTTAAACGCGATATCCCAATTCAGGTTTTGTCTAGCTTTGATGAAGCTATTGGTAGTGAATTACCAGGAACACTGGTTACAAGAGAGGAAGATATAATGGAAAAGCATGTAGTTAACGGAATTGCCTATGATAAAGGCGAAGCAAAAATAACCTTATTAAACGTGCCAGATAGCCCAGGTATTGCGGCGCAAGTATTGGGGCCAATGTCTGAAGCTGATATCAATGTTGATATGATTGTTCAAAACGTATCAGCTGATGGCAAGGTAACGGACTTTACCTTCACAATTCCAGAAGGCGACTTGAAGAAGGCTTTGGAATGTCTTGAGGCAACCGAAGTCCTTAAAGACGTTGAGATAATACATAGCAAAGATATCGTCAAAATCTCTGTGGTTGGTATCGGTATGGTTAGTCATGCTGGTGTTGCGCAAACTATGTTTGAATCGCTCGCTGACAAGGGGATTAATATCCAAGTTATCTCAACTTCTGAGATTAAAATTAGTGTTATTATTGCTAAGGAATATTTGGAATTAGCTGTTAGAACGCTTCATACGGCCTATGGTTTAGATCAAAAATCAGAAAGCGCTTAAAGCAAATACTGTAAGTGTCTGATGTTAATGGAAAAAACAATACTGGTAAACCGTACCATTTTATTTTATGTTATCCGTCATGAATGATGCTGCAAACATTAATAAGCCACCGCCTGAGATTGACTTAGACAGCTACACGGATATGTCCGTGGGGCAAATCTTACGTCGCACGCGTGAGCATTATGGTCAGACACTTGATGATGTTGAGCAGAACTTACGTATTCGCGCTAACCAACTAGATGCGATTGAGAAGCTAGATTTAGAAGCGCTTCCTGGGCGTGTTTATGCAATTGGTTTTGTCCGTTCTTATGCTGATTACCTTGGTTTGGACGGCGATAAGATGGTGCATTTATTCAAGGCGCAATCAGTTGGACGTAACGCAACGACGGAACACCACTTTCCTGTATCAGCAGTTGAAAGCAAGGTACCAAACGCTTATGTGATAATTGGAGCCGTTGTGGCGCTTGTGCTGCTAATCGCTTTTTGGACAATTTTTCATGCGCCAGCGAAAACCAAGGAAGCAATACCACCAGTTCCTGAAGTATTGCTGAAAGGTAATGCAGCATTGTTAGAGCCAACACCAGAGCCCGTTGAGGTTAAACCTGCTATACCTGAAAAAGACCGTATGGAGCTAATCGTGAAAGCTGATAGCTGGGTTGAGATTAAGAACGCGAAGCGTAAGACTATCTTGCGTCAGGTACTAAAGCCTAATGATCGCTATGTCGTCCCTGATGAGGAGGGTTTAACCATTACGACTGGTAATGCTGGTGGTATTATCGTTCATATTAACGGCAAGGAATTAGTCCCTTTAGGTAAGCTAGCCGAAGTTAAACGTAATATACCACTTAGTTTCGAGAACTTTCGCCCGAAGGACACAGCTTCCGAACAATAAAATCGTTGAAAAACTTAGTTAAGAAAGACATAATAACCTCATGACAATGGATCACAATAGTGTAAGACCGTGGCGTCAAGTAGAGCGCCGTAAATCCCGCAAGATTTGGGTAGGTGATGTTGCTGTAGGTGGTGATGCGCCGATTACGGTACAATCAATGACCAATACGTTAACAACTGATGTGCAAGCGACAATCAATCAAATCCGTGAGTTAGAGGTGGCAGGGGCTGATATTGTCCGTGTGTCTTGTCCTGATGAAGAATCTAGTGCGGCGCTAAAGCAGATAATCCCTGAAGTCACTGTGCCTATTATTGCAGACATTCACTTCCATTATAAGCGTGGTATCGAGGCGGCGAAGAATGGCGCGGCTTGCTTGCGTATCAACCCTGGTAATATCGGCTCCGCTGATAGGGTTCGCGAGGTCATTAAGGCGGCGAAGGATAACAACTGTTCCATTCGCATTGGCGTCAACGCAGGGTCGTTAGAAAAAGACCTGCTTGAGAAATACGGTGAGCCGTGCCCCGAAGCTATGGTTGAGAGCGCGCAACGTCATATCCAAATCCTTGAAGACCACGATTTCTTCAATTTCAAAATTGCGTGCAAAGGCTCTGACGTATTCTTAGCTGTTGCGGCGTATCAACAACTAGCTGAAATCTGCGATTACCCACTTCATGTTGGGATAACGGAAGCGGGGAGCTTACGTAGTGGTACAATCAAATCTGCCATTGGTATGGGTAACCTGCTTTGGGCAGGGATTGGCGATACAATCCGCGTGTCCTTAAGCGCCGACCCAGTGGAGGAAATCAAGGCTGGTTTCGATATCCTAAAGTCGCTGGGCTTACGCCACCGCGGTGTGAATATCGTGTCGTGCCCATCATGTGCGCGTCAGCAATTTCAAGTGATTGACACGGTTCAACGCTTGGAAGAACGCATCGAGCATATTACAACGCCCATGACTGTCTCGATTATCGGCTGTGTCGTGAATGGTCCAGGTGAAGCACTAATGACTGATATTGGCTTAACTGGCGGCGGGCAAGGCAATCACCAAATCTATGTCGGTGGTGATAAGGCGCATCGTTTCCACCAAGGCGACCAAGACATTGTTGACCACATTGTCGAGATGATCGAAGAGAAGGCTGAGCAGATAAAAGCGGAAGAAGCAAAACTTGCAGGCTAGTTACATCCATTAGTTCGTTCGCACGGATTTGGTTCTAAAATCTCTAAGTATCTAATTTAAAACAAAAATCCCATTAGTTTGTATGCATTGGCGTTAAGGGTCAAACACAAAAAAGCCTGCAAAATGCAGGCGTAAATGTGATGTTGATTTCATTAGTATATCATAGTTGTAGAGGTGAGGGGGAAGTTCTAATCATCTAAATAAAATTGGATAGTTGAAACAACGCGGACTTTTTTGTTGCGTTGTTGGGCTTCTTGGATGGTTCTTGTGTCGTCGCGGGGTAGGATTTGGAAGTAACCTTGGGACGCGTACTTAATGCCTTCAACTTCTTGCCCTGAATTGCTTGCAAATTCTTTGGCTGCTTCGCGGGCGTTGACGGTCGCTTCGGCAATCATTGCTGGTTTGATTTCGTTTAATTTTGTGAAGATGTAAGTAGGGGC
>JAMASZ010000308.1 GCA_023301585.1 Alphaproteobacteria bacterium
ACTGATACAGCGGATTTTGGTGCTGATGGTATATTAGAGTTGTAGCTTATATATTTTATGGTTTTTACTAACCTTTTGTTAAACAAAATATCATATTTTATAGGCTATCTATGGAGGTATAAATAAGGTAGAATCATGAAGTTTTTCGGTTCTCGAAAAATTTCTTCTACTAAGTACTTATCTTTTAAACTTAATTTCTATTCCTAAGGAGAGAACAAATGGAATTATCTAATATTAAACAAACTAAAGAATCGGGTTTTACGCTCGTGGAATTGGCGATTGTTATGATCATTATTGGTCTATTAATCGGTGGTATTCTAAAAGGACAAGAGTTAATTGCTAACTCACAACTAACAGCGACAGTTGCCCAAATTAAGGGTATTGATGCTGCTACATCAACCTTCCGCGATAAATATTCAGCACTACCAGGGGATATGTTGACGCCAACAAATCGTCTAGCAAACTGTGCTGGACCATGTGCTGCTGTTTTTGCTACTGCTGGAAATGGCCGTATTGATGGCGTAGCGCCAGGTGCTGCAGTTGCTGCTAATGAAACAACAGCTGTATTTGCTCACCTTGCAGCTGCAGATCTTATTTCTGGAGTTAATGGAAATGTTGCTGGTTTAACTTATGGTCAAGAATTACCAGAGGCAAAAGTCGGTGGCGGATTTAACGGTATTGCATATACTGCTGCTGCTCTTACTACTGCACAAAACGCACGCGCAGGACATTATTTAGTTCTGAGTGGCAGTACTGTGGCCGTTGCGAATGATACAGGAACTGTATCACCAGCACGCGCGGCTCAAATAGACCGCAAGTTAGACGATGGTCTTCCAAATGCTGGAGGTGTAAGGACAGACAATCAATGTGCAAGTGGTACTACAAACGTTGACACATATTTAGAGGCTAATGATGCTTTTGCCTGTTCAATGTATATCCGCGTACAAGGTTAATATAACCTAGCTTAGAATTTTAAAGGAGAGCCTCAGTAATGAGGCTCTTTTTTTATGTGCTTAGTGCGGTGATTAAAGCATCACCCATTTCAGATGTGGACACTTGCGTACAGCCATCCGCCATAATATCAGGCGTTCTGATACCTTTAACCAATAAGGCCTGAACCGTAGTCTCAATCTTATCTGCTTCATCACCCATATCTAGGGAATAACGTAGTGCCATAGCAAAGCTCAATATTGTTGCTAATGGGTTTGCTTTTCCTTGTCCTGCTATATCAGGGGCGGAGCCATGAACAGGTTCATATAACCCTGCTGTGCCTTCTACGCCTAATGATGCGGAAGGCAACATGCCAAGTGACCCTGTTAACATTGCAGCGGCATCTGAGAGTATATCTCCAAACAAGTTATCTGTGACAATCACGTCGAACTGCGATGGATTACGCAATAACTGCATCGCACAATTATCAGCATACATATGTTCTAAAGTGACATCACTAAATTCAGCGCCGTGAAGCGCTGTAACATCTTCACGCCATAACTTACCGCTTTCCATGACGTTTGCTTTTTCACAAGAATGTACCTTATTACCGCGTTTGCGCGCTAAATCAAAGGCAACGCGACTGACACGTTCTATTTCATATGTTTCGTATACTTGCGTGTTTACGCCACGTCGCTGACCGTTTCCTAAGTCTTCAATACCGCGCGGTTCACCAAAATAAACACCGCCAGTTAATTCGCGTACGATAAGAATATCTAACCCTTTAACAATTTCAGGCTTGAGTGTAGATGCATCAATCAACGCATCAAAGACGAGGGCGGGGCGTAGATTGGCGAATAACTGTAATTCTTTACGCAATCTTAAAAGCCCTGCTTCTGGACGTTTATCGTAATCGACGTTATCCCACTGCGGACCGCCAACAGATCCCATGATAATAGCGTCAGACTCTCTGCACTTTTCTAATGTTTCATCTGCTAATGGAACGCCGTAGCGTTCATACGCTGCGCCACCAATATCATCTTCATGCAGTTCAAATTTTGTATTAGAATTGCTTTCTAACCATTTGATAACTTTTAATACTTCAGTCATGGCTTCTGGACCAATTCCATCACCAGGTAAAACTGTTAATTTTACTGTTTTGTCTGTCATAATCTTTATCCTTGGTATAGCCAGCTACGTTTTTCTTGGTCTTTTTTCTTATAATCTTGGATATGCGGTTTTTTCTCTGCGGTTAAACCAATGTCGTCCAATCCATTTAATAGGCAATGTTTTCTGAATGGGTCTATGTCAAAGTCAAATGACAGCACATTACCGCGCGTGATTGTTTGTTTGTCTAAATCGACTGTAATGGTACCGTCCGGATCATTTTCAGCGCTTTGCATTAACTGCTCAACTTGCTCTTTCGACAGTTGAATAGGTAAAATTCCATTTTTAAAGCTGTTATTATAGAAGATATCAGCAAAGCTTTCGGAGATAATGCATTTAATGCCCATGTCTAAAATCGCCCAAGGGGCATGTTCGCGGCTAGAGCCACAGCCAAAGTTTTCACCCGTGATTAAGACCGACGCGTTTTTATATTCTGGCTTATTAAGCACAAAATCTGATTTGTCGCTGCCATCTTCGTTGTAACGAATATCGTTAAACGCATGGATACCAAGACCTGTACGCTTTATTGTTCTTAAAAACTGTTTAGGTATGATGATGTCTGTGTCGACATTAATCATACGAAGGGGCGCAGCAATACCGTTTAATGTTGTGAATTTTTCCATGACACCTTTTTAAATTGTCATTTGCGTTGGCGCAACCTTTTTTGGGTTTGGAATTAAGTCTTGTCTAGCTGTCGAGCCATCTTGTTCGAAAAACTCTTCCAGTTCTTTAATAGTAGCCTTGAATTCAACAAGTTGCTTTAAAAGCTTTTCAGTAAACGCGCCTTGGTATTTAGGTTTTTCTTGAAGACGATCCAGTTCAATACCAACGGTACGAGGTTCATCTTGATGGGGGCGGAAAATGAGGTCTCCATCATAGGCATCAAATAGACATATAACAGGCATAACTTGACCCAAGTCAGCTCCAGCAATCTCATGACGTCCTTGACCATTATGTTGCTCATGGTGGTAATTCATAATGGATTTTGTAACTTGGACATGTGGATGCGCTATCAATTCTTTGGATAGCTTATGTTCTGTCATGACTTCATCTAGGAGTTCAACGCCACGAATAGTGTGCCATTTATTTTGTTCTTTGATTTCATCTGGTGCGCGAGTTTCTAGCGTCCAGTTGCGCGGCAGGCAGCTTTCATGTGTTTTACCAAAGTCCTGAAGTAAGTTTGCCTGAAAGACATTTTCTGCTGCCACTTCATCATAATTTAAAACATCAATTAGAAATCTTTTAGCAAGATGGGAAACACGCAAAAGGTGCGGCTGAATAATCCTTAAGCCGTAAGTATTACTATTTATACCATATTGTTTTATTCGGTTTTGGCAGTCATCAAATATGGGTGTAAAGGCGTCCAAGCTCTTATCATTGTGAAAATCATAAGTACTTATTAAGCTGTCAATGTTACTGGGGTATGTAACCATAACATGCTTATAATGCCAATTTGTAAGTCGCGCCAGCACTATCCATTGAATATAAAACTTTTCTTACGCAAGGTAAGTTGTCGTTGAGTTCTAATGTATTAAGGTCTGAGCAATTCGGTATGCCTGTTCCATTAGGCTCATTCTCTAATTCTGGTTCATCCTCATGCTCTTCTGGAGCTGCTTCCAAGTCTTTTAAGGCTTGCTCCAATTGCTCTAAGCTTTCACCGCCAATTTTATCAATAATATAAACTGTTTGCGCATCATCATAAAACTCAGGTGCTACTTCACGAATTTGCGCACGTAGCTTTGGAAGGTCGGGATAAATTACTGGGTTGCTAGCTGTAAAGTACATGCTGATTGTGTCAGGAAAAAGTAAGCTATGCATATCATTCTGATAGGCATTTAAAATAATCGCCTTTGCAGTTGCATTGTCAATTTCACCGCTTTCTTCTAATTCTATAAGGAACGAGCCTTCGGGTGTAATTGCGGCTTGATATTGGTTGAGTAAGGATTGTAAAAACGCAATGTTAGCCTTCGCGATGCTTTCTAATGAATCTTTATTTATAGCTTTTTCTGTGCCAATACGCGCAATTGCTTCATTACTCTCTATCATCTGTAAATATATCTCTGAGTTGATATTTCGCATGTCATATGACTGGTCTGGGTTTAACTTCAATATACTGATATCTTCCTCGTCCCGTGACCATCTAAAGGCATCTAATCGTAATTTAGCTTCTTTTTCTGCAATAATCCCCGCTGTTACTGCGGGGGCGTTTATTAGTGGTGGTCCTTCATGAGTGTCAAAGTCGTCACGCTCGCTGTCATTGGCGTGAAGAGATGTTGAAGAAAGCATCATAGGGAGTGCTAACACAGCTCCCCATTTTAAAAACTGTTGTGAAAGAGGGGGATTCATTACTTTACCTCTGGTTTTGGATTATAAATGGGTAGAGGGGCTCTAGGTTTAGAATAATCACGTGGGGCAGGTGAGTAATCACAGCTTCCGTCTTCGTTTTTAGGTGCGCCGTCAACTGAACAAGTGGTAACTTCTTCTGAAGTGTTTTTTCCAAAATTCATTACGTCATGAAATGCATCTCCTAATGGGGTGAATTTATATGCCCCTCCAATGACTATTGCTGCAAAGGCAGTAGGTACTATTAAAACTTTCAATGACATATGACACGCTCTCTAATTGTTGAATTAAAATAATTTACATAAAAATTAACAAAAAGTAAAGAAATAGTTTGCATAACTTTTTTATTTAGGGTAATAATCTCCCTCATAGGGAAGTTTTAAAGCTTCCGTAGACAAAATATAAACAGTTTTAACGTGTAAAACGAGGAGTGATTATAATGAAAACATCGACAAAGATATTAGGCGCAGGCGCGCTAGCTGCAGTTTTAAGTGGTTGTGCATCGATTCCAGGTGTTCCGACGCCAAACCCTGCTAATACTCAAACAGGTCAAGCTATTAGCAAAAAATTTGCTGCAATGTGCGCTAAGCCTGCCGAACAGCTTAATTTAGTTCAAAAAGGGGCGTGTAAAGCTAAAGGACTTGCTGTGACAGCTAGAGGCTATGTTACTGATGCTGCAGGAAGAGCAGATGCTGCTGTTTCTAGTGCAATCACAGGTGCTGGTGCTCCAGTTCCAGATGAAGCTACGACTGAATTGCAAGAAGCATTAAACCGTGCGAAATGTCGCGGTAAAAACGGTAAGCCTTTGACAGAAGACGGCTTAGGTGGCGGAGCTACTTCAAACACTAACTTTGCTTTTGATACTATCAATACTAAAAATGGTGGAGATGTTCCAAAGACAGCCGCTGGTGTTGATGGTGCAGCACTTAAATGTGGCTAATTAAGAATTTATTACTAAGGTAATTATACTAAAGCCGAGGGTGACCTCGGCTTTTTTTTATGTGTTAAATATAATCTCTGATATCCGCGAGCGTGCCTTTAATCGCTGCTGCTGCTGCCATGGCAGGGGACATTAAATGCGTCCGTCCACCGCGCCCCTGACGTCCTTCGAAATTACGGTTAGACGTGGAGGCGCATCGCTCACCAGGTTCAAGCTTATCCGCGTTCATCGCCAAACACATCGAGCACCCTGGTTCACGCCAATCAAAGCCTGCTTCAATCAATATCTCTGCCAATCCTTCTTGCTCAGCTTGCTCCTTCACAAGTCCAGAGCCGGGCACAATCATCGCTAGTTTCACATTCTCAGCAACCTTACGTCCTTTAGCAATCGACGCCACGGCTCGAATGTCTTCAATACGACCATTGGTGCAAGATCCGATAAAGACCTTATCAATCTCAATATCTTGCAACGCCATGCCTGCTGTAATACCCATATATTCTAAGGCACGCACAGTTGAGTTTTGTTTAGCTTCTTCAGTAAAATCTGTCGGGGCAGGGACGTTGGCTGTAATAGGAAGCACGTCTTCTGGTGTTGTGCCCCAAGTAACCGTTGGCGCAATGTCCTCCCCCTTTAATGTAATTTCTTTGTCGTATGTCGCACCTTCATCGCTGGCTAGTGTTGCCCAATAAGCAACAGCCTTGTCCCATTCTTCTCCTTTAGGAGCCATAGGGCGCCCTTTAAGGTAGTCAGATGTTTTCTGGTCAGGGGCGATTAAGCCCGCACGTGCGCCAGCTTCAATCGACATGTTACACATAGTCATGCGTCCTTCCATCGATAGGCTTTTAACGGCTTCGCCAGCAAATTCTAGTACATAGCCTGTGCCACCAGCCGTACCAATTTCACCGATAATCGCCAAAATCATATCTTTTGCGCCAACACCATCGGATAGTTCGCCTGTAACAGTAATCCGCATGGATTTAGCAGGCTTTTGAATAAGTGTCTGTGTCGCAAGAACGTGTTCAACTTCCGATGTTCCAATTCCAAATGCTAACGCGCCAAATGCACCATGTGTAGATGTATGCGAATCTCCACAAACAATTGTACAACCTGGTTGCGTGAAACCTTGCTCAGGGCCAATAATATGGACAATTCCTTGGCGTTTATCATTCATGTCAAATAATTGAACGCCAAACTCTTCACAGTTTTTGGACAGTGTTTCAACCTGAATACGGCTATCTTCCTCTTTAATGCCTTCGGAGCGGTCTGTTGTTGGTACGTTATGGTCAGCGACAGCAAGTGTAGCATTGGTGTCAGCTACCGTACGTCCAGCAATGCGCAAGCCTTCAAATGCTTGCGGGGAGGTGACTTCATGCACCAAATGACGGTCAATATAAATGAGTGATGTCCCATTCTCATCCGTATGAATGACGTGGTCATCCCAAATTTTCTGAAATAATGTACGTGGCTGTGCGGTCATGATAATCAAGCTCTGTGTTGTTTTATGCCTTAATATATAACGCGATTACAAAGGCTATATCAATCTTAATCCTGCCCTTAAAAGAAAAAGCTTGTTTTTATTATGTAAATAATATAATGTAATGCAGATTTTAAATAAACAGAGGTGATTAATATGAGTAACGGAAACATTAGATTTGCAGCAGCATTTTTAGCGGGGGTTGCCGTATACGGCGGTGGAGATCATTTATATGAGAACAGAGCCGTAGGTTGTTTAGTTGATGATTTAAATAAAGTGTTTTTAATCGAAGCTGATGGAGATACTTATTATGAAGCGCGCCATGTTAATACTGTTGAAGGAACTTGTGAGCCCCTTTCTTTTGATATGATTAAAGGTGCTGTCCCTATTGTTGATACGCAGGGTTATATGGCTCCTAATGTTCGCCCATTACCTGCTGGGTTTTCATTTGATAATTAATAACTTATTCAAAAAGACAATAAAAAAGGCGGTATCTAAACCGCCTTTATTTTTAATTTTTTCAACAAGATAGGTCTTATTCTTCAGCTGCTGATTCACCTGCTTCTGCTGCTTTTGCTGCCGCTTCTTCAGCTGCTTTTGCTTTCGCTTCAGCTTCTTTAGCTGCTTTTTTCTCAGCCTTACGCTTGTCTTCAGCAACTTTGTTAACCTTACGGCTTTCAGCTTTAGCAGCTTTTTTGTCTGCAGCACGTTGTGTCTTGCTAACTTTATGCTTCTCTTCGAGGTCAACAACTTCCATACCGTGACCAGTTGTACGCTCGGTGATACGAGCAGATTTACCGCGACGATCACGAAGGTAGTAAAGTTTTGCACGACGAACAGAACCGCGACGAACAAGTTCGATGCTATCAATACGAGGGGATAGAAGAGGGAACACACGTTCCACACCTTCACCAAGGCTGATTTTACGGACTGTGAAAGAACCGTTGATACCACCACCACTACGGGCAATACATACGCCTTCATAAGCCTGTACACGTTCACGTGTACCTTCTTTAATTTTTACGTTCACTCTAACTGTGTCGCCAGGTGAGAAATCTGGAATTGATTTTCCATCGCTAAGTTTTTCAACTTGTTTAGCTTCAAATTTTTCTAAAATGTTCATTTTTATTATCCTTATTTATCAACATGTTATACGAGGCTCGATAATCAACTATATTTATAGAAGGCAGCTTCTTTTCGTTTTAATTGTAAAAACTATGGGCTTTTTATAAGAAATGCGCGGGTTATGCAAGCTTTTTATGCGTCTTTTTTAATCAAATCAGGGCGTACACTCTTGGTTATCTCAATGCTTTGTTCGTCGCGCCATTGCTCGATTTTAGCGTGATTACCGTTCTTAAGAACTTCTGGTACTTCATATGTTTCGCCATTCTCGCTTTTCCACTCAGCGGGGCGGGTATAATGGGGATATTCTAATAAGCCATTTGTATTGCTCCCAAAGCTTTCGTTGTCTGCTGTGTCCTCATTTCCCATGACTCCAGGGAGTAAGCGTATACAGGCATCCATAAGGATAAGCGCTGCTGGCTCTCCGCCAGATAAAACGTAATCTCCAATGGAAACCTCTTCAAACTCATGAGCGTCAAGCACACGTTGATCCACGCCTTCATAACGCCCACAAAGTAAGGTGAGGGTGTCTTCTTGGCTTAGTTCTTTTGCAAGTGCTTGATTAAGGACTCTACCACGCGGGGATAGGTATATTTTACGACCCTGTTTAGGCACGGATAATAAGGCTTTCTCAATGATATCAGCGCGCATAACCATACCTGCACCACCACCATAGGGCGTGTCATCAACGGTTTTATGGACGTCTTTCGCAAAGTCGCGAATATTCACAGCGTTATAATTCCAGTCGCCACGTTCCAAAGCTCTGCCCGCCAAAGACTCTCCCAACATGCTTGGAAACATTTCAGGGAAGAGAGTCAGTATGTTGATGTTAAAAGGCATAGCTTTAATCTTTACGACGTAGTGTTTTAAATATTAATCCTGTCATATAACCCCAAACTATCATTGGAACAGTCTTTATGTAAGGTTTTTTAACCAGTGGTCTTGATGTGCTTTTGTTGCTGTCCTGCAGCTCGATATCATCTTGTAATATTTCAGTGGCTAATTTTAAATCAGCTTGATTTATCATTAATCTAGTGCCGCCTGTTGCTATGTTCAAGTGCCACGCGACGCCGTTCAAATGATTATCAAAGAGAAAGCATGGAATGTCGTTTGTTTCTAGTTTTCCTTTGATTATATGAGCTTGTGTTGAGTCGTAGAAACGGCCAATTTGAATAAGGTTGTTATCACTCATTCCAATAACCCTTCAGGGATTTCTATGATGATGTTATCTTCTGTGATCTCTAAAACTGTATCATCAGTGAAGGGGAGGTAGAAGCTATCGCTTTCTTTTGGTTTAATTTCGAGGAGGTCGCTAGCGCCGAAATTTTCAACAGCTATAATTGTCCCGATTTCTTCCCCCGATTTATCCACTGCTTGAAGGCTGATAAGATCATTAATATAAAACGCACCTTCTTCTGCTTCGGGTAGGTTTTTTTCTTCAGTATATAGTTCTGTACCGCGCAATTTTTCTGCTTGTGTACGATCTGTAATGCCCTCAACTTCCGCCAACCAATGCTTGGCGGTGGCGTTTTTTAAAGTGATTTTGAGTTTTTTGTCCCCAGTCACATTAGTGAATAAATCCCCAGAGGCGAGGGTAACATCGTCGGCAAAGACATGCAGTTTGACTAACCCTTTAATACCATGGGCGGTAGCAATTTTTGCGACACAAATTCTGCTCATATTATGCGAGAAAAATTAAAGAGAGGGAGAGCGTGGACGCTCTCCCTCTCAATAAAATTATTCAGCCTTAGGCTCTTCAGCTTTAGCTTCTTCAGCAGGTGCTTCATCAGTTTTTGCTTCTTCGGCAGGTGCCTTAGCAGGAGCAGCTTCAGCTTCCGCAGCAGCAGCTTCTGCTGCTTTTTTAGCTTCAGCTTCTTCAGCCTTGGCAGCTTCCGCAGCTTCAGCTTGTGCTTTTTTCTTTTCTTCCTTATCAGCAATACGCATCTTTGTTTTCTCAGATGGCTGACCTTTATTAGGATTATTTGGTGTCGCTGGCATTGGTGCAATACCTGCTTTACCTAGGAATACTGCAACACGGTAAGAAGGCTGTGCGCCTTCACCAAGCCAATGCTTGATACGGTCTTCGTTTAGGTTCACACGGTTGTCATCATCTTTAGCAAGTAATGGGTTGTATGTTCCCAAACGCTCGATGTAACGTCCATCACGCGGCATGCGTTTATCTGCAACCACGATACGGTAGAATGGACGGTCTTTACGTCCGCCTCTTGATAGTCTCATTGATAGTGCCATTTTACTTCTCCTTTTAGTTTAAATGTATTGGTTAATGAGTTGTTTTGGTTTGTTAATTAATTACTTTCGCTTACCTTTTTTAACTTTAGGTTTACGGTTTTTCTTTGAGCCACCACGGGTTTGCATTCCAGGCATACCGCCCATATTGTTGCCGCCTAATCCTGGAAGACCTCCGCCCATGCCACCCATGCCGCCTAAGCCAGCTGGAAGAGGGGATTGCATTGCGCCTGAATTATTATCATCAAACGGGTTTTCACCAAGCGCGTTCCCGCCAGCCATGTCAGCGCCTAAGCCATCAGGGTCCATTGATTGCGCCATCATCTCTAGCTCATCGCCTTTGTCGCCCATCAAACCCTTCATTTGTTTCATCATACCGCCCATGCCCATCTTCTTAATTTTCTTCATGACGGTTTGCATTTGCTGTTGTTGCTTACAAAGTTTGTTCACATCTTGAACGGTCGAACCAGAACCTGCGGCAATACGTTTTTTACGGTTAGCGTTCATAAGTGATGGTTTTTCACGCTCCGCTGGCGTCATGGATAAGATGATGGCTTCTTGTTTCTTAAGCATATCCGCAGCAAGGTCATTATCCTCTAATGCGCTTGCCATTTTTCCTAAACCAGGAAGCATTTTCATCAGCGCGCCTGCGCCTCCCATTTTATTCATTTGACGCATTTGTTTCAGAAGGTCGTTAAAGTCAAACTGACCTTTCTTCATCTTTTCTGCCATTTCGGCAGCGTCGCTAGCATCTATGCTTTCTTGAGCTTTCTCAACAAGAGATACAACATCACCCATGCCAAGGATACGACCAGCAATACGGTCAGGGAAGAACGGCTCAATAGCGTCCCAATTTTCACCAGTCCCCATCAACTTGATTGGCTTGCCTGTAATACCACGCATCGACATCGCTGCACCACCACGTGCATCCCCATCAATACGGGTCATCATGATGCCAGTGATACCAACTTTGTCGTCAAATTCTTTGGCAACGTTCACGGCATCTTGCCCTGTCATTGCATCAACAACCAATAATGTTTCAGTCGGGCTAGAAATCTTTGATACGTCTGCAACTTCTTGCATTAGCTCTTCATCAATAGCTAGGCGACCAGCAGTGTCTAACATCACAACGTCATATCCACCCAAACGTGCTTCTTCCATGGCACGGTTAGTGATGTCGATTGTGCTTTGACCTTTAATGATCTCTAACGTATCAACGCCAGTTTGCTCACCCAATACTTTCAACTGTTCCTGCGCTGCAGGGCGTTGTGTATCAAGGGATGCCATAAGTACTTTTTTCTTATGCTTTTCTGTAATGAATTTCGCAATTTTCGCGGAAGATGTGGTCTTACCAGCCCCTTGTAAACCAACCATCAAATACGCAGCTGGTGGTGTGGCGTTTAGGTTAAGCGGCTCTGCTTCTTGCCCGCCCAGCATTTCAACCATTGCATCATGAACAATTTTAACAACTTGTTGACCTGGGCTAACGGATTTAACAACTTCTTGACCAATGGCATTGGCTTTAACGGTTTCAATAAAGTCTTTAACAACAGGTAAGGCAACATCAGCCTCAAGCAACGCGACACGAATTTCACGCGCGGCTAGGTTGACATCATCTTCGCTAAGGGAACCTTTCCCGCGAAGTTTATCAAATATTCCACCTAATTTATCACTTAAACTGTCAAACAAGTTACAAACCTTTTAAATAGCAAAAACTCCCCAGTGAGCGTAACTTCGCCGACTGGGGGGTACCGTTAAGCACTGAGATTCTATGAATGACAGTGAATTTGAGGGTTTTTTAACGCAACCAGCTGTGATATGCAAGAGAAATGTTACATTTCAGAAAAATGCATGGATTAGGCAATGACTTCGTTATCTTAGACGCAAGAATGACGAATATAGAGCTCTCTGATGAAGAGATACAATATATTTGTGACCGTAAGCGTGGCATTGGTTGTGACCAGTTAATTATTTTAGAAATCTCAGAAGGTTTCCAAGAAACGCTCTTTATGCGTATTTTCAATACTGATGGCTCAGAAGCACGTGCCTGTGGAAATGCAACGCGTTGTGTGGCTGATATTCTTATGAATGAAGAAGATATGAATTCATGTGTCATTGAAACGGTCGCTGGTATGTTAAACTGTCGCCGTAGCGAAGATGGTTTAATTACCGTTCAAATGGGCGTACCAAAGCGCGACTGGAAAGAGATACCATTATCTAAGAAGGTTGATACAGACCACCTCCCTTTAATGAGTGAAAGCGTCAGTGACCCTATTGCTGTGAATATAGGCAACCCACATTGTGTGTTCTTTGTGGATAATATTGCGGATAACTGGGGGGATAAGGCTGTGGAAGAGCAGGGGAAGCTTTTTGAGTTAGACCCATTATTCCCTGATCGTACCAATGTTGAATTTGTTGAAATACTAGCCCCAGATCATGTGCGTATGCGTGTATGGGAACGCGGCGCGGGTATAACTGACGCTTGTGGCTCGGGCGCTTGCGCCGTTGCTGTTGCCGCTATTACGCGCGGTTTAACGGAGCGTAAGATGACGGTAACGCTTGATGGCGGTGATTTGGTTCTCGAGTGGGTGAGTGATGATGCTCAAATATCGATGACTGGACCCGTATCTTATGTCTTTGAGGGTCAGTTAAACCTGTCATAAAGCTTTTGACGTTGCGCTAAAACCGTTGTAAAACCTGAACTATGATTGATGATAAATACAAGAATCCAGAAGTTATAACTTTTGATACTGGCGTTGATGGTCCAAACCTGACGGTGCTTGGTGCAGTTCATGGTAATGAGCATTGCGGACCAAAGGCAATTAAACGTATTTTGAGCGCTATTGACGAAGGTAAAATCCGCCTTAAAAAAGGTAAGTTCGTTACAATGCCTATCGTTAATTTATTGGCGTATGAAAAGAATGTCCGTTTTGTAGAACGCAATCTAAACCGTTTCTTGTTTCCAAAAGAAAACCCTAAAGATTACGAAGATTTCTTAGACCTAAAATTATGTCCTGTGCTGGAAGCGGCTGATTACCTGTTAGATTTACATTCTTATCATTCAAAGGGCGATGGCTTTATCTTCCTTGGTGAGCGTGATGAACCGAACATTGAATATGCGCGCGCGCTGGGTGTGCCGCGTATTATCTATGGCTGGGAAGATGCGATGAAGGCTAATGATGATGTAGTTGATAAACGCGAAGCAATGGGCACAACTGAATACTCCCGTCAATTTGGCTCAATCGCTGTGACGTTAGAATGTGGTAACCACCACGACCCTAAGGGCGAGGATGTTGGCTTTAATGCAATTCTAAATGCGATGAAATATACGGGTGTAGCGGAAATTGACGAAGACCTTTTCGTAACCTCAATTCCTGAATCTGAAACCTATGATATTAAAATGGGCGGTATGTTCCTGAAATCTCGCGTCGGTGAATTCACGCAAGATTGGACAAACATGCACCCTGTATCAAAGGGCGATGTAATTGCCAGCTACGAAGACGGTGAAGAACTTAAAATCCCCGAAGACGGGTTCCTTGTTTTACCTCACGACGAAACCCCCATGAACAGCAGCTGGTTCTTCTGGGGCGTACCTGAAAAATTATGAGCGCTAAAGACCCAGAATTAGTAACTTTTGGCTGTCGCCTGAATACTTACGAGAGTGAAGTGATGCGGACTCATGCCAAAAATGCAGGTATGGATGATGCTATCATCTTTAATACGTGCGCTGTAACTAAAGAAGCTGAACGTCAAGCGCGTCAGGCAATTCGTCGTGCGCGCCGTGAAAACCCTAATTCTAAAATTATTGTGACGGGTTGTTCTGCACAGATTGACCCACAGACTTATGCACAAATGGATGAGGTTGACCAAATTATTGGAAATGACCTTAAGCTCAAGGCTGAAACTTGGGGTGTGATTGACAGTGAGCGCGTCTTGGTAAACGACATTATGTCCGTGAAGGAAACCGCTGGGCATTTGATTGAAGGGATAGAAGGGCAAGCACGTGCCTTTATCCAAATTCAAAATGGTTGTGACCATCGCTGTACTTTCTGCATTATCCCGTATGGACGTGGGAATTCACGTTCCGTGCCTATTGGCGAAATTGCGGAGCAGGTGCGTAAACTCGTCGATAGTGGTTATAACGAAATTGTTATGACGGGCGTTGATGTCACATCTTATGGGG
>JAMASZ010000309.1 GCA_023301585.1 Alphaproteobacteria bacterium
CTGCAATCTTATGAGCCATGGCTGAGGCTTTATCCTTTATTTCTAATGGGATAGGAGCTGGTGCTATGGTTTTAGATAGGATATGATTGCTGTGTTCGTTGATGACGGCAGGGTATGTAGCAACATTTCCCATCAAGTCGCGTGCAACGATAATTGATGTCTCATAATCAAAATCAATTAATGCTTCAATAACAGCTTCTTCGGTCTTTAAACTAGACCAAGATTCTTGACTATTAGCATTAACCTCATGAAATGTTTGACCTTTACCATCATAACCGAAACGCGCAGTTTTAATAATACATTTGCGGGTCTTCCAACCGTCTAGCGTGTCATCAATATCTTGTGCTTTATAACAGGGCGCCCATGGGGCGGTTGGGATATCAATAGAATTAAGAAAAGCCTTTTCTTTTAAGCGGTTTTGGGAGCATTCGAGCAATTTTTTCTCAGGGTAGACAGGTTTTAGCTTTTCAAGAAATTTTATTGTTTTCAGAGGGATATTTTCAAATTCATAAGTAATTACATCAACAGAGTTTGCGAAAGCACTTAAAGAGCTCTCATCTTCGTACTCTGCACACGTAAAAAATGGCGTTACAAGCGAGGCTGGGCAACCTTTTTCAGGGCAGTATATATGAGAATTGATACCTAAACGCGCCGCAGCGAGGGCTGACATACGTCCCAATTGCCCTCCGCCTAGTATTCCTACTGTTTTTATTTCCATCTTCATAACAATAGGTTATCGCGTGAAGTTGAACATTAATCAAGAGGGATTTTGTAAGATTCCTTGACCTTTTAATGAAAATAATTTACATAAAATTAGTAACGAAATCGCATTTTCGCAAATTAGTTGTAAAACCGCCTGAACTGAGAAGAGAAATTTATGCGTCTATTTGCAGAAGATATCATTGGTGGCGTTAATGAGCGCTATTGGACGTCAAGGGTTACAGATAAGAATAGTTCCAATTATTCTTCAGTATTTAATAAAAAAGCCCAAGGCTATAAATGGTTATGCGTAAAAACATTGTCAGAAAGTCATTGTCGCGACGTGGCAAATCTCTTCTCGCAAATAGTGTTAATTGACAAAGGTGATAATGGGGTAGATCACCCTGTGATAGGCTTGTTAGGCGAGGGTGGAACCGGTAAAACGGGTATCTCTAGCGGTATTATTAACGTGAACAATGATTTTCAAATTAACTCCGGTTATAGAAATAGATTCACTATTGGGTCAGGTCTTACTGCGCGCAAACCTTGTATTAGTCTGGGGCAAAGCCACTCTTTAGGAGGAGTGGTTTGGGGAGATTTATTTCATGATAATTATATGGAGACGGGAACACTTGTTAAGCCGTCAGATGTTGCGTTGATAAAAGACCTTCAAACTAAAACTGGAGTGACAATTTTTGAACATGCGCAAATAACAACATTATATAACGAAGGATATGACACTGTTATCCTTGTTAACCGTGATAAGGATTTGATATCTAGAGATGTTACTTTTGTTGTAAGAGAGGATAGTGGTTTGGCACCACAACTAGCGCAACTTGCATCTAAAATTCAGCAAGTTTATCAGGTAAGAGTTCAAGATGGTGTCCTTGAACATAATTTTTAAAATCTTCTGAAGTGCTGATTTACTTAGGTTCTTCGGCAACACTATCTGTTTGTTTTGCTCTATGCTCCTCTAAGCGGTTCATTACAGCATCATCTGCGGTTCCTAAGATGGAGGCGGCTAACAATCCAGCATTTGTAGCGCCTGCGTCACCAATAGCCAGTGTTCCTACTGGAACGCCACCAGGCATTTGAGCAATAGATAATAAACTATCCATGCCTTTTAAAGCTTTAGATTTTACAGGAATCCCAAGGACAGGAAGTGGGGTCATGCTGGCAACCATACCTGGCAAGTGTGCAGCACCACCAGCCCCAGCAATGATAACCTTCAAACCTCTATCTCTAGCGGTTTTCGCGTAGTTGACCATTCTATCTGGTGTTCGGTGCGCTGACACGATTTTGACTTCATGTGGAATATCAAGGGAGTGAAGTATATCATGAGCTTTGCTCATTGTTTCCCAATCTGATTGAGAACCCATAATGATGCCAACTACTGGATTTTCGTCTGAATGTGTCATGGTGTCTGCCCCTCACAATTAAAATTGAAGGGGTATTTTAACAGAAACGCTCTGTTTAAGCAATAATATCAGGAACCAAATCGCTCTTAATATATTGAATTTGATCTTTGAGGAGTAATTTCTTCTTTTGCAAACGCTTCATTTGTAAGAAATCAACGGGGGGAGTCGTACGAAGGCGCTCGATAATGTCATCAAGGTCTTTATGCTCGCGTTCTAATTCGACAAGCTTCTCTTCTAGCTCTGTAATGTCTTCCATATTCTAGTTAGGACTTTACTATAAGTTGTTATATTTAAACATCTTATCAGAAAAATACGCATTTGATAAGAAAAAGAATGGCATAAAGGTAAAAACTGTCACTTTTCCTTTTGGAGCTATAGGGAATATGGGGTAGAAAAGAGGGCGTATAGTTATTGTTAAAACAGTCTAATCAGAAAGAACAGCTAAGCATGTCCGATAAAAAAGGTAAGAGAATAGGAATTTTAACCAGTGGGGGTGATTGTGCGGGGTTAAACGCTGTCATTCGCGCTGTTGTACATAGTGCAGACCTTAAAGGTTGGGAAACAGTTGGGATTCTTGACGGAACGGCTGGACTGTTAAAGGAAGAGCCAGAGTACAGAGTTTTAACACCAGAAGAATTTGACGGAACTGTTATGCGCATGGGGGGGACTATCCTTGGTACAACAAATAAGGGTGACCCATTTCATTTCCCTATGGCGGACGGCACATTCAAGGACCGTAGCGGTGAAATTATTGAGAATTACAAGAAACTTGGGCTTGATGCTGTGATTGGGATTGGTGGTGATGGAAGTCACGCTATTCTGCGTAAGCTGGCACAGCAAGGCGGTGTGCCGATGGTGGCTATTCCGAAAACAATTGATAATGATATTGGTGAGACGGAAGCGTCAGTTGGTTTTGATACTGCTGTAACCGTTGCTACAGAGGCATTAGATAGACTGCAGCCAACCGCTGCCAGTCACGATCGTGTAATGATTTTGGAAGTAATGGGACGCGATGCAGGGCATATTGCATTGGCAGCAGGGATTGCTGGTGGCGCAGATGTTATCCTTATCCCTGAACTTAAATACTCAATTGATAAAATCGCTGAGAAAATTGCGAAGGTTAAGAAATCTGGTCGTAACTTCGCGCTTGTGATTGTATCAGAAGCTGTAAAAACGCCTGAAGGTGAGCCTGTTCAGGTTCAATATTCCGATGGTCAGGTGCGTTATGGTGGGATTGGTAATTATTTAAGTGCAAAAATTTCTGAAAAAACTGGCAGTGAAGCGCGTGTAACAGTTTTAGGTCACGTGCAACGTGGAAGTCCTCCAACTTATAATGACCGTTTAATCGCTGCTGCCTTTGGTGTCCGTGCAGTTAATATGATTG
>JAMASZ010000310.1 GCA_023301585.1 Alphaproteobacteria bacterium
GTCTTGCTGAATTTGAGAGGATGGTGACTGACTGTACAGCCAAGGGCAGACCGTGCAAATGTTTTACAAATGTGTTAAGTAATATTTATCGTACACCCTTTATCGGCTATTCGCCACCTCTTGGTTTTGAGGGAGGGGTCACACAGCATGAGTCTTGGTGTTGAATACTCGTGAGAGTATGGGCATCTCAGCATATGAATGCTTGGATGTCCCTGTTGCCTTTCATTATTTTCTTCCTTTTGGTGGTGGCACTTTTGGCCTTGTTGAAATTTGAGAGCCAAGAGGATAATTGTGTGTTCGTTTGGAGTAGTTTCACACTCATTTTGTTGCCAAATACTGACTTGTCAGTGTTGTCGACTTTATCTTTTCGTTGTACACCAGTCATACCGCTTGTTGAAGTTTCCTTCGTCTTATTTACGTACCTTCTTCAGTGTCTTCGCCGTGTAAGTTCTTGTATCTTGAATTCCACATATTCCTAGCGAAGTTTGTCAACAACTCCATAATTTGGGCCAGTTCTCTCCCGGAGTTGCCGTTGCGGAGTTCTTCTCTCCAGCTATAGGCTGCTCTTCCAAGGAACAGTTGTTCCCAGGATATGCCATTTTGTTCTTGCGTTGCTGTGTTGTGTATAGTGGGCTCCATTTTATTGAGCCAATCCCATGCTCCCTTGAGGATATCGATCTCGGATGGGTTCCTGTTCAAGTTTTTCTCTATTTCTTTGGTTGCATTTTTCAATAACCTTCTCGAATTTCTTCTCTGGATTCGCACTGTAGAATGTGCTCCTAGGTTTCGATATTTCCGTATTCCTTGCAAAGAGTTATCTATCCTGTGCTCCTATGCATGTGCTCGGTGCTGACCCATCGGTGGGTCAGTTTTCAGAAGTTTGCTCTATCGGCTGGGGACTTCCTGCCCTTGAGGAGAGTGTGTACTTCCCAGTCTGTCACTGACAGGTGATAATCTTCCCAATGAAACTTGTCCTTCAGGTATGCTTCATATTCCGGTCCTTGAACGTTTTCCTGGATTTTGTTTTTCCAGTCACCTGTATATTGTTCCCCATTTACGAGGACTAGGGCAACTTTCTCTGGCCATTTTATGAGGTCCCATACCGGTGCGGATCGCCCCTGCCTGCATGAGGCGAGGTTGTCAGCAAGTTTGTTTCGATGAGCTTCTCTCGTTCTTGGGAGTTGGCTCTGGTGCGATGCCACCACAACTTCTTTATGCTGAATATTACTCTTTGTTGTCTTGTCTGCAGGGTGTCTGTGAGGTCATAATACTTCTTGTTTCCTGCTGAGACATCTACCCTCTTGTAGCTCCCTAGATTGGACTCCGCACTCTTGCTGTTGTACACTAAGGTGAAAGACCCGTCCTCAATTTTGTAGTATGTGGCGATTTTTGGACGGCTGCTATAGCTGCAATCATTCCCGCGATTTCCCCTCTGTAGGCGGCATAGCCTCCCCATTCCTTGCTCCCTTTCCCGTTGTTGCAGACCCATCCGTATGTGGTTTTGTTGGTCTCTGACTTGTTGGATCCATCACTAGCTATGTAAAGCGATCTGTTTCTCAGGACTCGGGTGATGTTTGTCCCTTCGTTGGTGAGTTCGGTCCTTTTCCCGAGCGCTGTCTCTAAGTGGTCGACGTGGGTTGCTCCATGCTTTTCTGCTTTTTTGCTCTTGTCTATCCAGTGTGCCATTATGATGTTGTTGTACCTAATGATTATAGCTCTGTCAGCTTCTGTTGGTTCTTCTGATCTTTCTCCTATTGGAGAGAACTTGTTCCTCCCTGAGCCTGTTTCCTGTGCTTTCTCCAGCGGTTTCCTACTTTGCGGTAGAGGGCTCTGTTTTGGTGGAACCATGTCCATTTCACGTTGGGTCTGCCAGTCCTCTTTCCTAGCGGCATCAGGAGTTGGTCTTTGTTTACCATCCTTCCTAGGCATCTTTGCCAGATTTGCCATTCTTCTTTTGGGGGTACTCTTGTCTGGGCCAGTTTAGTCTTGACTTGAGTGCTCTCGTTCCTTCCAGGATCCTGAGGTATATTGCTTTGCCGCATCCAGTAGTTATGTCAGATATGGTTGTCACTTTCAGGTATATTCTGCATTTGTTGGGTATCTTTTTGGTATTGATGTCTTCCCCTTTTCCGATCTCGTCCATAAGATACGAGTCATTTTCTCTCAATGGTTTTACTTGCCATGAATTGTGAATCTTTATTTTGGCGTTTGCTTGGTTTAAGAACTCAATGATGTTGCTCACCCAGCTTTCTCCTTGGTATCTGTGTGCAGTTCGGCCTTCATTGGACAGAATGTGTTCACTAGTTCCAGCCAGAAGTTGTTCCCAGGCAATCACTATCAATATCAGTTTGCCAATTGTGTCTTGGGCTCTTAGGAACATAATGTGTTCTTGGCCCTGCAGGCAGTAGAACGCCATGATGCATATGCATCCCATGCTTGTTGGTGCAAATGCTATTGGTCTTAAGAAATGCCTGTTTATCTTCAGCTTTGGGATAAGGGCGTTTATGGGTTTGCGTTGAAGGTCCGCGCATTGTTCTTCCAAGAAGCATGTTACGGGGAAGGGGTATCCAATTTGCTTGGTCAGTGCACTCGAATATGCGGTCCATGCTGTGTTGGGGCCCAGGTTTGATCTTTCGACATTGTTAGACCATTCCTCTACTTGTATTTGGCGTCTGTCGAATTCTGTTTTCCAGTTTCCGCTTGGTGATATGAAGGCTCCCCGCGTCTCATGCGCTTCAGATGGATTTTCTGCTTGAGGTGCGTCATGTTTTTGCTTGCCTGTTGATGACTTTGATTTCAGAAGTTTTAGGGTATTCCTTGAGTGTTGGGTTTCCGTCTTTCCATTACCAGTGTAGCAGATACCAGAAGATCTTTATGAATGATATTCCTCCGCCTGATAAGTGAAGGAGTTCTTCAAAATCTTGTACAAGTTTTTCCATTATTTGGCGATCTTTTGCTCATCAGGTTCAGTTGTTTCATCCCAGGATATTCCACATGCGACGTTGTTGAAGTAGTAGTCACATATGCAACTGACTGTCATTCTTGTGTCTGGTGAGTCAAACTTCATCCCATTGTGCTATGTTTTGAGGGCATCTATGACGACCACACTGATTGCAAGCCAGATGGCTGTTGAAGCTCCGCTTTCTTGGCCAGTGCCGTCAAGAGGGAGCTCTTTGCTCCCTTCGAAGTGATTTTTGGAGGTTCCGTGTGCAGTTCTTACTCTGTGGCACGTCGACTTTAGGATTTTGAGGATGAATTCTGATGCCTCCTTTGGGGGGCCAAGGCATATTCACACTATTGTTTCCAGTTCAGGTATGATGTGGTCGAAGCAGCCTACGGCATCGTTATCGAACGTGGCTCCGCTCTTTCTCATCTTTCGGAATAGGTCGTAAAATATGACTTTGTTTAGTACTGCAGATATTACCCTTCTTCCTGGTCTTGCTTCGTACGCCTCGTCTGCAATTGCGCGCGCTTCTTCCGCATAGTGTGTCAACTTACTGCTCCAAATTATCCTGTACACTAGGTTCAGGTCAAACTCTAGTATTTGTATGATTTGCAATCTGTGTATCTTGGGAGATCCTTTGTTCTTTTCCAGCATGATGTTTGTGCATTATGTCCATCTTCTTGGTGTGAGGTTGTGCTTGACAGTTGTGATTATCATGTCCGCGTGTGCGCTCATTATTCGCCCGTTGTATAGTGCAATTTTGTAGTGTCCGATGCGCCTCCCTGAAGGGGAGGATCCTTTTGTTTCTTTGATGTGCTTTATCTTTTGCCTGATTTCTTCTCCGGATATCTTGAAAGAGAACAGTTTTACTCCATTGCATATCTTCATGTTGGTTAGTCATCTTCTTACTGCTACTGGGGTGGAATCTGGTATCGGTTCTTCTCTGTCTGGTATCCTATCGGCGTACAATGAGGCTCCATTTTTGAGTTTTATTCTCCATAGCCTGGTTGCTAGTGACAAGCATCCTGCCTTTTGGTACTGCTCTTTGTTTGTCGTTAAGAGAGCATTGTGAATTTCTTGTTTGTCGGTTATGACTCTCCAGTAGTTGGATCTTTCGGTTGGAACTTCAAAGTGATGGATGCCTCCTCTTTGTGTGCGTTTAAGTGATGTCTTGACTTTTAGGGCTATGCTTCTTGCTTTCTCGGTGCTTTTGATCTGTTGGATTATCGATTTCTTGTCCTTTTTTTGCTCAGTTGCTGCCATTTCGGCGAGTTTGTCTAAGAAAGTTTCTTTGCATTCTTTTGCGTTCGCTTGAGCTTTCCTTAGTTCTCTCATGGCGTTTCGCAGATTGTTCTTGATTTGCTTTGCTTACTGGTATATGAGCGTTTAATCAATATTTCTTGGAGAGCTGTATGTTCTTCCAACGGTTTTCATGTCGGATAGTTTCCTTTTCTAGAACCTTACTGCCCACCCAGCTTTGGACAGTAGAGGTGTCCATTCGTAGCTTCCTGCATTCTTCGGTTTTAGTTGCATTTCGGCGCTGATCATTGCTTGTGTCATGGTGTTATCAACTTCGTTGAATTCCTTGTTCGTTACTTTTTCATGAGCTCGCATATTTTCTATTCTTTCGAAGATGTTGGTCTTTGTCAGGATGGTATTTAAGTTCTCAAGGTATTTCCCTCGTTTCACTGGGTTATCTGAGGTGAAGTATCTCTTTTCGTTTTCAACAATCTTGGAAGTTTTGCCCCGAAAGAATGCTTTGCCGTTCAGATATGCGAATATTGCATGCTGGTCTGCTTCCCATGGTATGCCTGGCAGGCATATTCCTGCTGCTGTGATGTATTTTGGTATGCCTCTTGTGGCTATGTAGAAGTCAATTTTGTTCTGGCCTTTGGAGGTTGCAGGAACGATGGGGTTGTGTCTCTCACCATGTATTGATACCATTTGTAGTTGGTTCATCAGTATACTTGTGACTGTGTTCCTGTTTTTAATGTGGTCATTTGCATCGATCAGTATTATGACTTCTGTGCATGTAGCTATTTCTTCCTCGACCACCTTTTTAGGTCCACAAATGTTTCGGTTCTTGGGTTAACTTCTTCAGTCGCTCCTTGCCTTCTTCTTTCACGCTACTGCTGGTTTGCTGAGGTGTGGACCTCTGCGAGGTTTATCTTCTTCTGTCCAATTCTGTATACACTGAAGATTGCCAGCCTCGATTTATCCTTTCCCTGCATCGTGACCTTTGTCCATCTTCCCATGCGGCCATCTGTATCGACTTGTTTCATCCTGGAGTTCCATCGGTTAGCTGCCGTGGTGGATGTTCCTCCATAGAGTTCACGTGGCCTTTTGTCTTTGTCTGTTGCGCAGATCGATCCGTAAGTTGATGAAGGACCGACCTTGTTCTTAATGGATCTGGCGAAGTTGGTTGCTACTTGTGGATGCCTCATATTTAGTTGATGTTCAGCTATTGGGAGGATTCCCGTTTGCATGACGTTGCCTCTCTTCAGGCCGTTGCTGGTTTTTGTATCTTTGGCATGCTCATGGAACCTGTTTGTGTTTTGGAATACTAATTGGCACATTACTTCAGTATCTATCCTTGATGCGCTGTTCCCCCAGAATTTTCATATGATGTCCTCCTCTTTGCCTCTATTCATTGTGCTTTTTGGTCACTTTGTAGTTTTCATTTGTTGTTAGATATTCCGGTTGGAGTTTTTGTGCTTGCATCGTTTGCAACGATTTGTGGATGTTGCTGATCATGGACATTGTTAGGTTCCATGTTTTTTGGATGGATTTCATTCTGTTGTGCATGCTGTTGAACGGCTTTTGTTGTTCTGATATCATCATGTGTAGTTTGGAGACCATGTGTTTGTAATTTACGCGGTTAGCCTTAACCAGGTAAGGTCCCCTCCTGGAAGGATTAGCAAATGTAGCGCCTCAACGCAACAAGGCAAACAGAGCCACAGCCTTAAGTGTAGGAGTTCGTACTTAAGTGT
>JAMASZ010000311.1 GCA_023301585.1 Alphaproteobacteria bacterium
TGGTGGGTTGGATTTCTTCATAGCAAGTCAGATCAACCGGCATTTGCTGCGAGTCCTGCAGCGGCGGGGGTGTCGGCTTTGGTGGGGGAGAGTTTGGAGGCGGGGGCGGAAGCTGACGGAGGTCGTAGTTATGCGATGGGCGAAAGTAAACGGGTTCTTCATACAAGACTTGAAGTGCAGAGGAGGAAGGTTGTGGGAGTTGGGAAAGTTCTTGTTGGGTCGGCAAAAGTTGTTCAGCAGCAGAAGAGGAAGACAGATCCAAGACTTGTTCCAAGATATCGTCCTGAAGAGAGCAGGCGGCGACGGGGGGAGCTGCCGCGACGGGGGGAGCAGGCTCGACGGGGGGAGCAGCCTCGAGTTGGGGAGCAGCCTCGACTGGGAGAGCAGGCTCGACAGGGGGAGCGGGAGCCGCGACGACGACGACGACTTCTTGCTCCCCCGCTTCCGTCGGAGGGCAGGAGGAAGGCGGCGGGGTGGCAAGAAGTCCGACGGCCTCGACAACGTCTAATTCGTGAATCAGCTCGTCGACTGCGTCGGGAAGAATAGCAGCAAAGTCTATGGCCGTGGCCATGTCAGATGGATTGACGTCTTCCATTTGGACAACTTGTAAAAAGTGAGCGGAGTAAAGAGGAAGGCCTACTCTTTATACCCACCCCTTTGAGACATTAAAAAATTTTTAACCAACACAACAGGCAGCAACTCCGTCGTCGGGAATACTTCGATATTGGATGAAGAGAAAAATGACGTCCAGTGTACTAGCCGACGAAACCAGCGGTCGAGGGATTCAGATCCTATTGGGCGAGCACGCCGCCGCAAAGCGCCTCATTGTCATGAACGAGGGCGCGGCAGCGCTCGAGATGCTGCAGTGCAACTCATGCAGATTTTTTGTACGGGAGATGCCAGTTCGCTGCTGCAAGAACGGGCACACAATTTGTAGCAACTGTTACTACGAAGTTACAAGTTGTCCAAAGTGTAGGGAGGCTACGTATCTCATATGTTCGTTCGCAACCCTGCTTGCGAACAACATTTTGGGAGATCATAGCCTGCCCTGCATTTATCAGAATTGCCCGGTTAAAAAAAAAATATCTGAGGACCTCACAAAGCACATCGACTCCTGTCCTTATAGAATTATAAAGTGTCCAGTGGCTTATTTGGTTCCGTCAGAAGGAGAGTGCAGATGGAGAGGACAGATTTCAGAGCTCAACAATCACCTCCACCTCTCTCAAACGTGCTCCGAACAGGTAAGATCACATTTCAACATTAGAGAAAAAAAGACAAAAGGTTCACATTATATAATTTTCAGAGATCAATTTCCGTTTACAACTTTAAACGAGAGAATTTCGCAACCTTCTACAAACCGATTCGTTTGATGGGAGCGGAATGGGCGGAGCACATGGTGTTCTCGTGCTGTAGAAAACATCCAGACGGAAACCTGCAATTCTTCCTCCTCAGCTACGCGCCCTACAATGTGGTCAAGCATCTCTCCGCGAACGTCACCTTGCTGCCCCTGTCCAACGTGTTCTCCGTCACGATGTACTACACACAGAAGATAGATCTCGTGTACTGGAAGGAAGCTAATCCCTCACTGGCTCTCAACTATAAGAACAGTCTAATACTTCCGAGCAGCAGCAGATACTTTAGGGCCGAGGACCACCCCTACGGATTCACGGTGGACATTACCCATTCCGATCACTCCAGTGTGGGGACATTCACGTACACCAACATAACGGAACTCTAGTGTGAACAAAGGTGAACAAACAAAATAGTTATTTTCAAAATTAAGACCAACGTTTAAGAATCATAACCCCAGATTGGTTACTCTCGACGTTAATTCCGTCTTGCAGCACACACATCTCGAAACGAGAAAAACAGAAGAGCATACCGTAGAACGGATGCTATTTATGCCAGACAGATAAAACAGAGGCAATTTATGCCAGACAAATCAAACAGATTGCATCAACAATTCTGTAGAATTAGAAAACTGTGCCACTTTGACACTCAAGAGATAGAACTTATGTAAGGACCTCGTCGAGTACGAAACTGAACAGCGGATTCCTTTACTCTCTCTCTTTTTATACTCTCCGAAACCGTTCAGCGCCCTCTCTGGTTCAACTTAGTGAACACCGGTATAGATGTAGACAGGAGATTAAAAGTTTACACGTAAATTTAAATAGAAACAAAAATAAGTGGGAGGGTAAAAAAAAGAGTCAATAGGCGTATCACTTACCCGAATGAAAGACGTAGTGAGACTAAACTCCCGGCGGGAAGCGCGGTGGGAGGAGGGAAGGATGAGAAATGTACTGACACAGTGAAATCTGATTCGTTAGATATCAGGGATGCCTTAATCAGTATGTGATGTTTGCCATTGCAGATATGTCGGACGTGAAATTGCGCAGATACCAGTTTGAAAGATTGATGGAGGCGCATAGCAGGCTAACCTTAAGAGGCGAAGGGTACTGTAGACTCCTAGAATTTCGCAAGTCAGGGCAGGAGATTGATGCGCTAACCGATAAACAATTAGTGAAAATCGACGATAAACTCCATATGGTCGAGGAAGGATTGTTTGCAATAAAGAGGGTTTTGCAACACGCCGTCCTCTCAAACGGATATATACCAGAGGGAGTCGGGAAAGCACACATTCTTCTCCTCTGCTATTTCGATCCAGATTTCGTCTCTGCGCGAAAAACATTTGCAGCCATAATTGAGGGGCAGAGTTTCACCACTCATCAGCAGGACGTGCGTTATCCTCTACCCGAACCAGAGATGGTCGAACTACTAGGGAAAGGAGCAGCAACGTTAGAAGAGATCAGCTCCGACGAGTATATGGATACGTAATTATCTCCGTAATTTATTCCAGGACTATGGATGAACAACAACAGGGAGAAGAGTCACTTGGCGAACTTGCTCGACTAATGTCATCTCTTCACATGAGACGTGAGTGTATAGGACATAATGATGATCATATGGCTTTTGGACATTTGGTGGCTTTGGGAAGACGCGCCAACACGTGTCAATTGGATTGCGTCTGTCTGAAAAACAACATTAATCATCGACCAACCTGTTGTGTGATCAATTTCTGTGAGATGCTTATCTGTATGTACCAGATGAAGAGCCCCAAGCCCTCCTCCCTTCGCCCGCTAACGGACGTGCTTCTCAGCTACCATCCTGACATGTCAGATATTGAGCTGCTAATGTTCTGGCGTAAGGTGAAGGACAACCAATTCTTAACCGTCGGAAGATAAGCATCATGTTGGGAACATATCAGATTTAAGACCTGAATGTCTGTTGCAACACGATCTTGTGGGGAAGTGGGCGCTAGTCTGCGCAGTCAAGCTAGAACATTACGAAAATGGCGTGAATGTCGATTTGTGCATCGCGACACGAACAGTGACTATACCAAGTGCTTGTGCGGGAGCAACTCTCTTGGGATCGAGAAAGGCTGGAGTTACAGACCGACATGTGTGCTAATTGCATGCTTAAACGAAATTCTGCGCCTGCTGAGGGCTGGAATCGAACTACGTATGCCTTCTACGGTGATGCACAGAATTCTGGACTACGATTCATCTGAAGTGATTCTCTACACGGGGCGAGGAATGAATGAGTGGATCATTACACTTGCCAGATTACTAGGAGTAAATCAAATCTAAAATGAGCCAGAGAAAATCAGAGGAGGAGCGCATTGTTGCGTCAGTGTTAATCATGAACGCTAAATATGAACAGGTATACAGGGCGATTAACTACGTGAAAACGAACAATAAGTTGCCTGGTAATGTGACGACTGACTTTATACCAGCAGTGATGCATTACAATGAGAACAATTATGACCACGCGGCCATTACGAGACTAATGCAGTGTCTTAAATAATTAGAAGAGCGGAATGCAGAATGCCAGTGAGGAAGAGAAGAAAAACATATCGTGTGCATTACTCATAAATGCTAAACTTGAACAGATAATGATAGCACTTCAGTTCTGTTTAACTAACAATGGCAAACTGCCGCATAATGTGACAAGAGACTTTCCGTCTGCCATAAGTGATTATAATTGTGACGATGCAACTTACGAAGATGTCATCAGGTTAATAAGTTGTCTAAAATGATCCTTTTTCTAGCAGAGCAGCAGCAGCGGAACTTTTCTATGGAAGAACGCCAACTTATCTTACTACAGGATGAGATTGGCGCAATAAGAAGATGTAAGGCTGGGGAAACGTGCACTTGCACAGACGAATTGAATTACTTTCCGACCTGTCTAATGTACGACGTGATCGATTCCGTGCTCGATCTGGGAGTGCGCAACGTGTCCGAGAACTTCATCAACATTGTGCTCTCCTACGACTGCGACGAGACGAACCCCAACAAGCAAATGGCGTATCTTAATAAGATTGAAACGACAGAGGTGATTTGCTAGTAGAAACACGTGAATAATTCATAATAACACAAGATTCATTTGTTTTCAGTTACAATAAGGGACGCGATAACTATTATAAGTTGCAGCAGAAACGGAATCTACAATTATTACTACGATTGCTGCTACAAAGTATCGAGACTTTAAAGTATTCTGCAGAGTTTTTCACAAAAGGTGTTGGGCAAGGTAACTTTCGTAATTTCTTACTCTTTTCTCAAACAGTCCAATTTCAGAGCACGTGAGCCGCGGCATCGAGGAGCGTAAAAACAACCGCAAATTATTCCTACCTGCTTGGAGATGGAGCTGACGGTGAGCGCTGCGGACAGCACGGAGAGCATGGTGGAGAGTAGGGAGAGAAAGGAGTGGCAGGAATTCATCGAAGCACGGTGAGGATAATTTACAATGTGATTAATTAGCTCGTCTCACTTTTTTCTTCTCTGCAGGAAGTTTGAAAATGGCGAGTCCTATCTGGATGTTGTACAATGTTTATACAACTACTTGGTGCTACACCGCGGCTGCCGACCATGGA
>JAMASZ010000312.1 GCA_023301585.1 Alphaproteobacteria bacterium
TTGAAATGTCGTTGGAGCGCGTTGAGCGTTTTCTCGCAAAGCTGGGTAATCCCCATTTGAACCTTCCTCCTGTGGTGCATGTCGCAGGAACAAATGGAAAAGGTTCAACGATTTCAATGCTTAAATCTATGCTTGAAGCGTCAGGTGCGTCAGTGCATGTTATGACGTCACCGCATCTTGTGCATGTGACTGAACGTATCGTAATTTCTGGAAATCACATCTCTTCTGAAGAATTAATCGATTTGTTAGAGGAATGTTTGGCAGTTAACAGTGATGAACCGATTACGTTCTTTGAAATGATGACCGCTGCAACCTATTTAGCTTTTTCTAGAACTGACGCGGACTACTGTTTGCTTGAGACAGGGATGGGTGGCAGGCTTGATGCAACGAATGTGGTACCAAATCCCGTATGCACCATTATAACAACAATTTCGATGGATCATGAGAAATTTTTAGGCAATAGCTTGCCTGAGATAGCACGTGAGAAGGCGGGTATTATGAAGGCAGGCGTTCCTTGTGTGGTTGGCTACCAAACGCCAGAGGCTATTTCTCAAGGCATTGAAAATGTTATCCAGACTCAATCCCAAGGCTTGTCCCCAGCTTCACCATTGCTTCAGTTCGGTGCGGAGTGGTCGGTTGAACCTAAAAACGATGAAGCCGTCTTTCGATTCGAAGACGACTCGTATCGTCTGCAAAAGCCCAATTTGGAAGGGACTCACCAGATATACAATATGGGTGCAGCGTTGGTCGCATATCGGGTCATCACTAATGCCCCTATAGACCCAAAAGTTTTATCCCCAGCTTTGGCTAAAACACAGTGGCGCGCACGTCTACAGACTCTGGAAACTGGGACTTTGCGAGATATATTGCCCAAAGATGCGACGCTAATTATTGATGGTGCGCATAATGATAGTGCTGGGTCATTTTTGGCGCAGCAAATGCAAATTTGGCAACAACAAGATTTAAGAGCTGGATTAGAAAAACCACAACCCCTTCATTTGATCGTTGCGATGGTGAACCGTAAAAACCCAAAAATGTTTTTGGAGCCAATTAAGGATTATGTTGATTCAATTACTATTTGTGAAATTGAAGGTGAGGCGACGTCGTTCTCTGTTGATGAACTTTATGATTTGGTCAAGCCACTTAATTTTAAACAGGTTTATAAAGCAATTAGCATGGAGAAAGCGCTTGAAAACCTTTCTGAGCAGTGCTTAGAGGATAAATTCCGTGTTTTAATGACGGGATCTTTATATTTTATGGGGAATATTCTGTCGCGTTAGCTATTTTTCGATGAAACTAAGCGTGCCATCTTTATTGATTTGGCGATAAAAACAGTTTGAACGTCCAGTATGGCATGCGCCATCACCTTGTTGGTCAATTAGTAAGATAACGGCGTCTTGATCGCAATCAATACGTATTTCTCTGATAATTTGAGTAGAACCGCTGGTGGCGCCTTTATGCCATAGTTCACTCCTAGAACGGCTCCAGTAATGAGCTTCTCCAGTTTCTAATGATTTCTTGAATGATTGTTCATTCATGAAAGCTAGCATCAGGATTTCTTTAGTTTCAAAATCTTGGGCGATTGCTGTAATTAATCCGTTGGAATCGAACTTTAACTGAAGATCTGTTGTTTCGTCGCTATTGCTCATAAAATTATAATTCCAATGTCCAATCAAGCGTATCTATACCTAAACCTAAGGTTAACGGCGTTATTAACCCTTCTTTTGTTTGCAATTTTGATAGCTTAGAAGGCTTCTTAGTAAGTGTGAAAGTCTCTTTTGGAATTGATAATCCGTAGAATTTAGGACCGTTAAAACATAGGAAATTTTTGAATGCTTCAAAGTTATCGTCGTTTAGGTTAAAGGCTTGCGCATATAGCTGAGGCGCAATTAATCCGGTAAAGCATCCAGCAGCACATCCGCATTCTGTTGCTTTTGTTGTGTGTGGCGCACTATCCGTTCCAGCAAAAAATTTTATGTTATTTTTATCAAGAACGCTATCCAGTAGGGCTTTACGGTCTTTTTCAAACTTAACTAAAGGCAAGCAATAGAGGTGATATTTTAATCCTTGGAGCAAATCAGCCACCGTATATAAAAGATGTTGCGGTGTTATTGTGGCAACAACATTATCGCCAGAAGACGCAACAAAATCGACAGCAGTCTTAGTTGTAATATGCTCGCACACAATGCGCAGGTTGGGAAATTTATCACGTAATTTAGTCATGTACGTGTTGTAGAATTTGTCTTCGGCGTTGCTGTTCTCACCAAAATAATCTTCACCGCTTAGCCCATGCTCTTCACCGTGAATGTTTAAAATGACACCACGAGTTTGCATGGCTTCAAAAACACCATTTTCCATGAACTTTTCAATTGGAAAGCCATGTTCAGAATTGGTTGTACCATGCGGTGGGTAGTATTTACAGCATCTGAGAATACCCGCTTCAGCACCCTTGGTAATCATCTCTGGGGTTGTGTCTTTGCTAAGGTATAAGGGAATAAGAGGGTCGTTAAATTTGTCACCGCCTGCGCTTAAAATCATATCGCGGTAGCTTTCGATGCTCCAAGAATCGATGGAATCATCACTTTCGAACACTTTGGCTACTGGTGGTTTTGTGTTTGGCATTGCAAGAACGCCAGCACAGCCCATGTCTAAATGTGCTTGAATGTAATCTGACATTGCATCGCCTTGGCGGAAATGTACGTGTAGGTCATACCATTTCGGTAAAGTGTAGCTCATATAGTCTCCGTCTGGGGTAGCGCCAGTATTAACGGATTAACTCCATAAATCTTTGGCGGATATCGGCGTCTTCCTTGAAAACGCCAGTAAAGTTAGTCGTTACAGTGGAAGAGTTAGCCTTGTGAACTCCTCTAATACTCATGCATTGATGATCGGCTGTAACGTAGACAGCGCAGCCTTTAGCGTCTAATTCTTCTGTAATAATATTTGCAATATTTCTTGTCATGTTTTCTTGTGATGTTAGACGTTGGGAGTAAATATCAACAATGCGCGCAAGTTTGCTAATACCAACAACTTTATCTTTTGGCCAATATGCAACATGTGCCTTACCAGTAATAGGAACAATGTGATGTTCACAATGTGATACAAAATCAATGTCACGTACTAGGACGATGTCGTCATAATCTTGGATATCATCAAA
>JAMASZ010000313.1 GCA_023301585.1 Alphaproteobacteria bacterium
ACGCGCCATCGCGACACGTTCCTCGTAAGTGAAAAGCGGATTCTTACCGCTATTCTCCGCCACAGACACAATCAACTTATCAACCAGCTTGCTCGCCCGTTTAATAATGTGCAAATGCCCCATCGTGATAGGATCAAATGTCCCTGGATATATCCCTATGCGTTTTGTCATGTCACCTAATCCTTTCAGCTAAGCTTGTATCTAAATCATATTCCCAAAATTCAACATCATCAGGAATTAGATGTGCATAGACACTAATATAATAACTCGCCAATGTTTTTTTCTTTTTAAGACTATAATCCTTTAGAACAAAAAAAATCTTTCTATACTTATTAGAAGATAAATGAAAATAATACATTGCCTCATTCCAAACTGTTAATTTGGCGCTAGGAACATTATCACCAGAAGTCCACCTATGTGATTTACATTCAACAATCACTTTTTTTTCTTGACTGCTCAAATCAAACAGATGAGGTTTCTTTTTTCTCCCCACTCCGATATCAACAGAACAGACAGAACGGCACTCTGATAAATCTAAATTCTGTATTTCCCTAAAAAACTCTTTAGTCCTCATCTCAAAGCTTTTACCTTCATGCGCATTACTAATTGCGCCAGTTCTTTGAAAATTATAAGTCACGCTTACTTCTCTTCACCGCGCTCTAGCCATTTTTCGGTGGCTTGTTTGTCGGTTAAGCCGTCGTAGATTTCGTGTTCTGTAGTAAACGCTTGATAGATGCTTTTCTTCATTTTGATTTCGGCGTTTAATTGGTCCGCTGCTTCTTTCAACAATTTACGCTTATCTTTTGGCAAACGTCCCACTTGTGGGGTTACAAACATAAAGAAGAACTCTTCTTGGGAGCAGTTATTCAAGCTCTCAATCTTTTTAATCTCGACAAGAGTCTTATTACTTAGCTCTTCGGGAAGGTCAACATCAAATGTTGTGCGCCCATAACGCAGTGCATGTTTGATACGTTTTTGGATAGAGATTGCACGTTTAATCAGCACAACCAACAACGCCGCAAATAATAATATGCCTATGTAATAAAGAATCATTACTCTTTGCTTTCTTCTGGTGCTTCTTCAGCGATAGCTTCGACGGGTGCTTCGCTACCCTCTGGTGCATCTGCGTCTAAAACTTCGCCTTCGATAACTTCTTCTTCGTCATCTTCAACCAACCATGCAACGGAAACAACTTTCTCGTCCTTCGCGACCTTGAACAATGTCACGCCTTGCGCCGAACGTCCTGTGAAACGCACGCCACTTACTGGCATACGGATCATTTGACCTTCGTTACTAATAAGCATCAATTGATGGTCATCAGTCACAGGGAAAGTGGCAACCACTTCACCGCCGTTTTTCTTCGTCAATGACATATTGGTAACACCCATACCGCCACGACCAGAAATACGGTATTCATACGCACTCGTACGTTTACCAAATCCACCATTGGACGCAGTAAGTAAGAATTGCTCACGGTCTTGAAGTTCTTTGAAACGCTCTTCTGCTAGAGGAGCATCGCCACCTTCTTCGTATTCTGCGCCCTCTTCATCGGCACCACGTAACGCGCTCGCTGCTTTCAAGTAAGCCGTACGTTCATCTGGCGTTGCCTCAACGTGTTTAAGTACAGACATAGAAATAAGTGCATCTGCCTTATCCTTCATCTTAATACCACGTACCCCTGTCGATGTACGACCAGTGAACACACGAATATCGGTCACTGGGAAACGAATAGATTTACCCATCTTCGTGCTAAGTAAAATATCTTCATCTTCCGCACAAATCTTCACAGACACCAAGTTTTCACTTTCGTCCAGCTTCATCGCAATCAAACCGTTGGAGCGAATATTTTGGAAATCTTTCAACTTATTACGACGCACAGAACCATGTGATGTTGCGAACATAATATCCAACTTATCCCATACCTCTTCATTTTCTGGCACACGCAAGTAAACAGAAACATTTTCACCAGATTCTAGTGGCAATAGATTGACCAATGCCTTCCCACGACTTTGCGGAGAAGCAAGTGGCAATTGCCATACTTTCATTTTATGTGCGATACCACGGCTCGTAAAGAACACTAACGGCGTATGTGTAGAGGCTACAAACATATCAGAAACGAAATCTTCGTCCTTCAACGCAGTACCTGAACGCCCTTTACCACCACGGCGTTGCGCACGATAAGTATCAAGCGGCACACGTTTGATGTAACCACCATGCGTAATTGTCACAACCATGTCTTCGCGCTGAATTAAATCTTCGATATCTGATTCAAATTCTGCTTCACGGATTTCTGTACGGCGTGGCGTTCCAAACTTTTCTTTAACTTCTTCCATCTCTTCACGAAGAACTTCTAACATTTTCTCACGCGAGCCTAGGATAGCAAGATACTCCGCAATAGAATCTGTAATGACATTTAATTCATCACCAATTTTATCACGCTCCAACCCTGTTAAACGGTGCAGTTTTAAATCCAAAATTGCACGTGCCTGAATTTCGGACATTTGATACGTACCCGCATCATCAATTAAATGTTCAGGATCATCGATTAAATCAATCATCGCTTTAACG
>JAMASZ010000314.1 GCA_023301585.1 Alphaproteobacteria bacterium
AGCTGTTGGTGTTAAAAGCGTTGCAAGGCTTATAAGAACAGCGGAACAAGCATTAGGAATAAAGCCCATCAATCGTTCTAACGCTAGTGGCGTATCACCAAACCCTGTATTAGAGCCCTCTTTGCCAAAGCGCCAAGCAATTGCCGCAAGCGCTGCGTAAATATAGACACCAATAATACCCGTTATTAAGTACCAAATGATTGGTGCCACCATCGCCTTATCAAAGGACTTTAGAATCATTCCCATACCAACACGGGTAATAGTATAATCGTCGCTTTGCGCCAAATTTGTACGTGTAGAGCGTGCAATCGTATAATACGCGCCTTCTGTAACTTTCTTTTTATTAAGCGCCTTATATAACTGCCCAAGTGCCACCATCACTGTGCCAGAACTTAAGCACAGACAAAGCGCAAGCCCCTCCATCAAATACCAGTAAGGATATATAAGGGATAATAGCTTTAGCGCGCTTCCAATCATAAAAGCTGTAATGATTACAAAGATAGAAAAAACAAAGCCTCGGAAGATTAAATCCCCTTTTGGGCGCCCTGCTTTATTAAGCTTATCACCCAAGCGACCATATAGAATATCAATTATATGCCAGAAAAATGGTTGCGCATTTCCACCCAAAGCCCCTCGGAACATGCCTAAAATTGTTACCACTAAAATAGCGGCTATCGCGACAGGGAATCTATCAGGGTCAATCAACATAGACGACAATATGGCTTTAAGTGCTTCCATAATGGGCATACTACATTAATTATCCCTATCGTAAAATACGAAATAATGTAACTTGCTCCAATTCAATTTGAGCGCTATTCTTCTCATTATGCCAACAGCACAAACAAAACCTCTACAAAGCTCAAAGCGCAAGAAATCTCCTGCGCAAGGTAAGTTTGAGCAACTTTTATGGGGCGACAAGACGAATATTGATATTGAGCGTTATCCTTTTGCGGAGATATCACCACATTTAAGGTTGCGCCACCACGCCCGTGCAAAAAGGCTGGCATTACGTTTGGACGTGAAAAACAGACTGGTTTACCTAACAATTCCTAAACGTATCAGCGTTAAGGCGGCTTACAAGTTCGCATTAGAAAACCAAAACTGGATTACTGATCGTCTTGAGGAGCTTCCCAAGAAAGTGACGTTAGGGCATGGCGCACTCATTCCTTTATTTGGACAAGAATATCAAGTTCACATCACTTGTGACAAAACTTTAAGAAAAACAAATATCTCATTGAAAGATAACAAATTAATTGTTTTAACCAATAAAGAAAATCCAGAAGCGCGCATTAAACGCTTTGTAATTAGTCACACATTAGAAGAACTTTCAAAACTGGCGCATGAAAAAGCTGCGATACTAGGTAAAAAAATCAAAAACATTGACGTTAAAGACACCGCAAGCCGTTGGGGCAGTTGCTCCCAAGATGGATGCTTATCCTTCTCTTGGCGCCTAGCCTTCGCTAGTCCTGAAGCCTATGATTACGTTGTGGCACATGAAGTAGCACATTTAAACCACATGGATCACAGCCCAGCCTTTTGGAAACAATGCGCCGCCCTCAGCGATAATTACGTTCGTGGTAAAGCATGGATGAAAATCAACGCTCAAGAATTACTACGTTATTGTTAATAAGCTATCTAAATATCACAAGATGTTCCATCGTTTGACGCAATCATTCTTTTCATAGTTTCTCGATACTTTGGGTTATCAGGGTCATTAATTATAGCTTTATTAAAAAACTTCATAGCACCGCAACGGTTCCCCTCATCTTCCGCAAGCAATCCTTGCTCATGGAACTCTTCAGCCAAAACTTTTTTATCTGCCTTTTTACTCATAATTACTTCCTAAATAATCCAAAGCACCCTGCAGGATTATTTGCGCAGCTAATTTATCTACAACTTGTTTGCGCTTTGTTCTGGACATATCCACATCATTTACTAGGAAATCTTCCACAGCAGATGTGGATAACCGCTCATCGTAAAGCGCTATAAAAGGGTTATTTCCAAACGTTTCTGGGCGTTGACGCATTTCATCTGCAAAAGAGCGTGTGGCATCACAGCGACCACCTTCGCTTCCATCCATATTAAGTGGCAACCCTAAAATATAACCACCAATTTCAAATTCCTTGATAATTTTACTTAGCGCTTCAATATCCTTAGAGAATTTTTTGCGCTCAATGGTCATAACAGGCGTCGAGATAGAGTGCATTGAATCGCTAACTGCCACCCCAATTGTCTTTGTTCCCAAATCCAGCCCCATTAAACGGCAGTTTTTAGGGGTATTATTCTTCGGAATGTCTTTTAGCTCTTTTATTTTCATCAGTGTCTTTTTATAGTATTTCTCTGCTTCGTATCTTGCGCGTTGTATAACACAATGTTAGAAGATTTATTGTTTAAAAAACAGCATATAATAAGTAAGCGCCATAAAAGGAAAAGCTAAATGTCACTGACAATTGAAGATGTAAAGAAAGTTGCAAGGCTCGCACGCATGAAAATGACAGATGCAGAACTTGAACAACACAAAGAAAAACTCTCTGGAATTATTGATTTCGTTGAGCAACTATCTGAAGTCGATACAGATAATGTTGAGCCGTTACAAAGCGTTGTTGATATCAAGCTTCGTCTTCGTGCTGACGAAATTACTGACGGTGATCTTCATGATGACATACTTAAAAACGCCCCTGAACAGCTAGAAGGCTTCTTCGCTGTTCCAAAAGTGGTTGAATAGGATTTAGACAATGACAAATTTAACACAACAAACACTTGCAGATGCCCTTAAAGGTCTTAAAAAAGGCGATTTTACTTCCGTAGAGCTTACTCAAGCGCATATTGATGCGATGGGGTTAACAAAAGAGCTAAATGCTTTCATCACAGAAACACCTGAGATTGCCCTTAAACAAGCCGCTGAAAGCGATAAACGTCGTGCGTCTGGTACAGTTGGTTTACTTGAAGGTATTCCGATTGCTATTAAAGATTTGTTTTGTA
>JAMASZ010000315.1 GCA_023301585.1 Alphaproteobacteria bacterium
CCGTATAAAAAAAGAGGCTCATTGAGCCTCTTTAAAATTCTTATAGAACGTAACCGTTCTTACCACTCATAACCCAATTTAAGAGCATAAACGCGGTCAGTGCTTTTTGTACCAGCGGCTGGATCGTGATCATGATCAAAATCTAGCTCTGCTGTTGCAATGATACCCGCTCTAATTGGTAAGCGAACACCAGTTTTAGAATTAAAGATGTAAGCACCTGACATATCTTCAAATGGAGATAGTAAAGTATGATTGTGGAATACACGGAATAAATCTTCCATGAATTTTTGATCATAATCCAAAGCCCAATGTGCTGTTGCTGAGCTTTCGCCAGCACCAGTTGAATAGTCTTCATCAATATAACCAGGACCCGCTACAAATTTAAGGTTCAAATTATCGCTTTCGAACATTTGGTAACCCAAACCTGTTGAAGCAATTGAACGTAGGTCTAGCAAAGCGATTTCATCATTTTCTAAACCACCTGATACATTCCAAAACCATTTTGGTGCGAAGAAGTAATCATATGTTCCTGAGATAGATTTGTTATCTACAGTGTCTGTATCATTGCTTTCTTCTTGGTTAAAGTCAGCTTTAATACCTGCACGTTGGTCTTCCCAACGAGCACCAGCAGAAGCATCACCATTAAGGGCGCTATTATCGCTGTTACCGCTTTTGATTGTTGCGCCAAGGTTTGCGTTCCCAGACCATTTCGCTCCAAGCCAGTCCTGTGCTTGAGCAGAAGTTGTAAAGTTAGCGCTCATTAGTACTAACGCTAATACAAAAAGTTTAATTTTCATTTTCTTATCCTAAGTTTACTCTATTAATATGCCTACTCATCACCTTGATGAATAATCAGTGCGTAACATAGACAAGAAAAAAGAGAAATAAGACTAAATTATAAAAAAGTTTTCCACATCCTGTGGGTAATATTTATTTACGGTAAATAAAACCATCAGCGGAATAAACTTTGCCGTAACTTTTAGACGGATAATTCCAAAAGCGTGACTTTGACCAGTCATTGTTATCAGACACATCTACAACAGGCATGCTTCGATATACAACACGGCGTGTTTCACGGTTTCCACCCCAGTTAGTGTGCGCAACCTCAATTGTACGGCGGTCAATAATACGTTTTACAACTGACACGTGTCCATATTTTAATCGAGAAGTATCAGACAATACATAAACAGATCCTACCTTAGGTCTATTACCTGTTGAAAATTTATCTTTGTATTTTCCACGGGCTTGATCCCACCATGTGTGTGCATTTCCCCAAATTTGAAAACCAGACACTTCACGCGAATAAGGAACGCATTGAATAGGAGATGCGATTTTATAAAAATCGTCCTTAGGTTCAAAAGGTGCTTCTGCTTTTTTAGTTGTATGCACTTTCTTTTGAACAATACGAGGCTCCTCAGTTGGTAAAGTACAAGCAGAGACAAAAAAGATTATTACTAGTAAAGGGAAAATTTTTAGCATAAAAAAAACATCTTAATAAAATTGGTGGGCCCGGGCGGACTTGAACCGCCGACCAATCCGTTATGAGCGGACTGCTCTAACCAGCTGAGCTACAGGCCCTTATAAAAAATTGTTATACGCTCAAACACTTTAGGTATCAAGGAAACTTCTAAGTTTACGTGAACGGCTTGGGTGTTTTAGTTTACGAAGTGCTTTTGCTTCAATCTGACGAATACGCTCACGTGTTACGTTAAACTGCTGTCCAACTTCTTCCAATGTGTGGTCGGTGTTCATACCAATACCAAAACGCATACGAAGCACGCGCTCCTCACGTGGTGTCAATGACGCCAACACACGGGTCGTTGTTTCACGTAAATTAGAGTGAATAGCACTTTCAACTGGAAGAATAGCATTCTTATCTTCAATGAAATCGCCTAAAGAAGAATCTTCTTCATCACCGATTGGTGTTTCAAGAGATACTGGCTCTTTCGCAATTTTTAGAACCTTACGCACTTTATCAAGTGGCATGTGTAAACGTTCTGCCAATTCTTCTGGTGTCGGCTCACGACCAATTTCGTGCATCATCTGACGTGACGTACGAACAAGTTTATTGATTGTTTCAATCATATGAACCGGAATACGGATTGTTCTCGCTTGGTCAGCAATCGAACGTGTAATCGCCTGACGTATCCACCACGTCGCATAAGTGGAGAACTTATAACCACGGCGATATTCGAACTTATCAACCGCCTTCATCAGACCAATGTTACCTTCTTGAATCAAATCCAAGAACTGTAGACCACGGTTTGTGTATTTCTTCGCAATGGAAATAACCAAACGTAAGTTTGCCTCAACCATTTCTTTTTTCGCACGAGCAGCTTCACGCTCACCACGTTGCACGGTCGATACCACACGACGGAATTCTTTAATAGGAAGTGCTGCATCTTCAGTCACTAAAGCAATTTGCTCACGTAGTTTTACAACTTTGTCTTCGTTCTTCTCTGCAAACTTTTCCCACTTTGCATCAATTTTACGAACGCGCGCTAACCAATCAGGTTCTAGCTCTGCACCGTAGTGATTATCCAAGAAGCTTTCGCGCTTAACTTTACAGTCCACCGCCATACGAAGCAATTTACCTTCACAGCTAACAAGTTCGCGGTTAATTTTATATAAAGCTTCAACAAGCTGTTCGATACGGGCGTTGTGGAATTTCACTTCGTCCATCAACTTAACCATCTCGCCTTTAAGCTTAAGGTATTTCTTATTAGTTGCCACATCTGGTTCATTACCATGTTGTATCGCGTCAATACGAATATCTTGAACAGCCTTAATCTTTTTGTAGGTCTTCTTAATTTTTGCGAAAGCTTCAAATACTTTTGGCTTCAGCTCTTCTTCCATTGCGGCTAAAGAAACATTTTCTTCATCGTCTGCTTCTTCTTCCTCTTCACCTTCTTTTTTCTCTTCTTTTTTATCACCAGGCTTTGGTGGTGGAGCCGCGTTAGGAGCCGAGTGGTCAATTTCTGGACCATCATTGTAAGTAGCGTCTAAGTCAATAACTTCACGGAGCAAAATATCGCCTTTTTGAAGTGATTCATACCAAGCAATAAGGGATTCAATCGCTAGTGGGCTTTCACAAATCCCACCAATCATCATTTCGCGACCAGCTTCAATACGCTTAGCAATTGCAATCTCACCTTCACGTGATAGCAACTCAACAGTTCCCATCTCACGTAGATACATACGAACAGGATCATCTGTTCTTCCTGTATCATCAGAGGCAATATTACCACCTGATTTGTATGTGCTTTCCTCTTCCTCTTCGTCAGAGTCGTCGGTATCAGTCATCTGAATACCAACATCAGATAAAGTCGACATAGCGTCTTCAATTTGTTCGGAAGAGAATTCTTCCGCAGGTAGAGCTTTATTTAACGCATCATAACTGATGAAACCTTTTTCTTTACCTTTTGCCACAAGCTTTTTAACAACTTGCGCAAGTGTACCTTTAATCGCGCGTTTTTGAGGTGCCTCTTCTTCAGCGCCCTCCTCTTCCTTAACAGCCTTAGCCGTTTTCTTTGTAGCGCTTTTCTTCGCTACAGTTTTTTTAACCGCTGATTTAGGCGAAGCCTTTACAGACTTAGCTTTTTTGCTAGCTGTTTTTTTAGACGCTGTCTTTTTAGTTGTTTCTTTTGCTGCTGTTTTAGTCACGCTCTTTTTTACCGTTTTCTTTTTTGTTTGTTTCTTTACTGTGGCTTTATTAGGCGCTGTTTTTTTAGCGGCGCTTTTCTTCGCTACAGTTTTCTTAACTGTTGTTTTTTTAGTTACTGTCTTTTTAGCAGAGGTCTTTTTAGCAGGAGTCTTCTGAGATGCAACCTTTTTCAAGGTCTTCTTCTTGCTCGCTGCTGTTTTTGCTGATTTTTTATTTGTTTTTGTCGTCTTTTTAGATGCCAAATCTCAACCTATTTTTTCATGATTTTTATGTTTTCGCACCATATTATACTTATGATTCGTCCATTAGACCGTAAATAAGCAATAAATCAAAGTATTTATGCGTTTTTTCTGCTCTCATCATCTTGATTTAGCAACATTAATGCATTTTCCCACCCTTGCAGGACATCATTTATATCAGTTTTAGCGCGAATAAATGGTGCGTGCGTGTAAGTATTTTCCGACAATATACCTTTGATATCAGCTTCAAAACCATTATTTTTCAAATTGTTATGAAAGGTTTTTAACTCAATCTCTGAATCATTAAACCATTGTGATAGTATTTCCTGTCGCAACTGATCTAGGCGTGTTTCTTTTAAAACAAGTGCGCCAACCATTTCTTCTTTAATATCAATAATTTCAGGGTGATTTATTAGCCCTGCAACCAAGACTTGCTCCAACAATAGACGTCTTGAAAAGCTAGGTCTTCTCATTGGTGTTACATCTTGCGGGACATAAGGCTTCTTATAATTACTGAACTTACTGGAAGATCCTTTTTTATAAGTATTACCAAAGGTTTCACGCACCTTGCCACGTAACGCTTGACGGTAGTAATGCTGAACATCACGATCTGCGATACGTAACACTTCTTCCTCTAGCGTTTTAGACAACCCTGCTTGCGCCTCTGGTGTATCAAAGTTCTTACTTTGCGTATGATGTTGCCACAGAAACTCAACTAAAGGCATAGCGGCTTCAATTACAGATGCAAAAGCTTTTTTACCACCGCCATTCACAAGGCTGTCAGGGTCTTGCCCATCTGGTAAAAAAGCAAAACGCGCACTGTGGTCTGGCTTTAGTAACGGCAACAAACGCTCACAAGCGCGACTAGCAGCCCTACGTCCTGCATTATCACCATCGAAGCATAATACTGGTGATTTACTACCTTCTGGTATCATTCGCCATAAAGACACTATCTGTTCTTCGGTTAACGCGGTTCCCATTGGAGCTAATGCACCACGGTAATCCGCCTTAAAGCTTGCCATTACATCAATGTAGCCCTCAACAACAACCAATGGCTGCCCATCGAGTGCGGCCTGACGTGCGTGAGGTTCTCCATAAAGCATACTCCCTTTGTGAAAAAGCGGCGTCTCTGATGAGTTCATGTATTTAGCGGGCGTATAATCCCCCTGATTGGGCATTAATAAATGGTCTGGCAACGTCCGCCCACCAAAGGCAACAACACGACCGCGCCTATCAGGGACAGGAAACATAATACGTTCACGAAAGAAAGCATAAGGCTCCCGACCAGACTTACCAGCGCGTAGCACACCGCATTCAATCATCTGTTTATCTGTATACTCCAGCGCCTGCATTGCCTTACGAATAGCCTGCCCATCATGTGGCGCATAACCTACGCGGAAGTTCCTCAAAAGCTCCTCATCATTGCCACGCTCAAGGATATAGCGATAAGCACCCTTATTCTCAGACAGCCTTAATTGATCTTCCATCCAACGCGTAGCATCTTCCATAAGGGAATAAAGGCTTTTCTCTTGCTTAGCCTTAGCAATTTCTCGAGGACTTTGTTCAGGAACTTGCATCCCCGCTTCACCAGCAAGCATTTCAATTGCTTCAATGAAGGAGTAATTACTGGATTGCATCGTAAACCCAACAATATCGCCATGCGCTCCGCACCCGAAACAATGATAGAACTGCTTATCGTCATTTACAGTAAAAGAAGGTGTTTTCTCGTTGTGAAACGGACAGCAGCCCTTAAATTCACGCCCAGCACGCGTCAGACGAACATTTCGCCCAACAATGTCGGACAAAGTTAAACGCGAACGCAACTCATCTAAAAAACGCGGTGGTATACTCATTAGTTATTTGTAACGCTTCGAACAGATTATACAAATAAAATATGTTAGCGTAAGGCTAACTAGCCAACTTAGCTTTTACTAGACCACCAGCTTTTGCCATATCAAGCTGACCAGCATAACGCCCTTTAAGCTCTGCCATGACCCTACCCATATCTTTGATATTAGACGCTCCTACTTCAGCAACAATACTTTCAATAACTCTAGAAACTTCAGAATCATCTAATTGAGCAGGTAAAAATCGTTCAATCACTTTAATTTCTGCCAGTTCACGCTC